>JANNFT010000058.1:0-16299 GCA_031380185.1 Pseudomonadota bacterium | reverse complement strand
ATTCCGCCGCTGGCAGATGACGCCATCTTCATCCGCGCGAAAGTGTTGTGGATGCAAATCGGCGTCGTCAATGAAGCGGCCGCCGATAAAGCTCGCGCTGCCGGCTTGGAAGTTATCATGGATCGCTGCGTTAAAATCGAGCATGGCCGCGCGTTCGGCGGACTCAACTGGGCCGGCGTGAACACTAAAATCATTTCGGCGAAGAGGCCGCGGTATTTACCGTATTAAATGCAAAGGATGAAGGACGGGGTGGCCTAGGGCTATGAGGGCCGGATGATTTACGTCCAACTGACCTAATAAGTACCCTCTTTATTTTCATCCTTCATCCTTACACACATTCCCTCATCCTTTACGATTTTAAAAATGGCTAACCACAAATTCGGATTCGGCACCCTGTGCCTGCACGCCGGACAAATTCCCGACCCCACCACCGGCGCCCGCGCCGTGCCGATTTATCAAACGACGTCGTTCGTGTTCGACAGCGCAGAACATGCGGCGAGTTTGTTCAATCTGCAAACTTTCGGCAACGTTTATTCTCGCATCAGCAATCCAACCGTTGCCGCGTTCGAAGAGCGCATGGCGGCGCTGGAAAATGGCCGCGCCGCACTCGCCTGCGCCAGCGGCCAAGCGGCGGAAATGATCGCGCTGCTGACGTTAGTTGAATCGGGTGACGAAATCGTTTCCGCCAGCACCTTGTACGGCGGAACGTATTCTTTGTTCTCGTTCAACTTCAAAAAGCTTGGCATCAACGTCAAGCTGGTTGATCCGGAAGACCCGGAAAATTTCCGTAACGCCATCACCTCAAAAACCAAAGCGATCTACGGCGAGACCATCGGCAATCCGCGCGGCAACGTGCTCGATATCGAGGCGATCGGCGCAATCGCAAAAGAAGCCGGTGTGCCATTCGTGATCGACAACACCTTCGCCACCCCGTATCTGTGCCGCCCGATCAAACACGGCGCCGATATCGTCGTGCATTCTGCGACCAAATTCATCGGCGGACACGGCACCACCATGGGCGGTGTGATCGTCGAGTCGGGAAAATTCAACTGGAACAACGGCAAATTTCCCGGCATGACCGAACCCTCGAAGGGCTATCACGGCGTACGCTTCCACGAAACCTTCGGTGACTTCGGCTTTATCATGCGCGCGCGCATGGAAACCCATCGCACCTTCGGCCCAGCGCTATCGCCGTTCAACGCCTTTTTGTTGTTGCAAGGCACCGAAACCTTGCACGTGCGCATGGAACGCCACGTCAGCAATGCACAGAAAGTCGCCGAATTCTTGGAGAATCATTCGCTGGTTTCTTGGGTCAGTTATCCTGGACTGAAAAGCAGCAAGTACTACGATCTCGCGAAAAAATACATGCCGAAAGGCGCGGGCGCGATCTTTACCTTCGGCATTAAAGGCGGCCAGACCGCCGGCGAGAAATTCATCCAGAACTGCGAATTCCTAAGCCACCTCGCCAATGTCGGCGACGCGAAAACCTTGGTCATTCACCCCGCGTCGACAACGCATCGGCAACTTTCCGAAGAAGAGCAAATTAAAGCAGGCGTCACACCGGACATGGTGCGCCTATCGGTCGGCATCGAAGAAGTCGACGACATTATTTGGGACATTGAGCAGGCGTTGCAGAAATCACAAATGTAACTGCGTAGGGTGTGTTTACGCACCGGGCTACTCGATGGCAAAAATTGATTCGAGCCTAGCATCGTGATAGCCCACTGTGCACATTTGGTTTACACTAGTTCCGAATTCAATGCCCACTATTCGCTTGTCTGAAGATCATCTAGTTGATATCGCCGAGTTGCATTTCGGTTACGGCGCGCGCCCTATTCTGAAGGGCATCAATCTTCGTATTCCTCGCGGCAAGGTTGTCGCCATCATGGGCGGCAGCGGCAGCGGTAAAACGACATTGCTCAAGCTCATCGCCGGCCAATTGAAGCCCGGTCGCGGCAGCGTTAAAGTCGACGGCGATATCGTGCACGAACTCAATCATGACGGACTGTATCGCTTGCGCCGGAAGATGGGCATGCTGTTTCAATTCGGCGCGCTGTTCACGGATATTTCCGTGTTCGATAATGTCGCGTTTCCACTACGCGAGCAGACCGATTTGCCGGAACCCATTATTCGCGATTTGGTGTTGATGAAGTTGCACGCCGTTGGTTTGCGAGGCGCACATACACTGATGCCAAATGAACTATCCGGTGGCATGGCGCGGCGCGTTGCGCTGGCGCGGGCGATCGCGCTCGATCCGAGTTTGATCATGTACGACGAGCCGTTTACCGGGCTCGATCCCATTTCCCTTGGCGTGATTGGCAACCTTATCCGCCGTTTAAACGACGCGCTCGGCGCGACATCTGTGGTGGTAACCCACGACATTCAAGAATCCGTGAAGATTATCGATTACATTTATTTGACGGCGAAAGGTGAGATCGTCGCGCAAGGTTCGCCGCAAGAATTATTGGCATCGAGCGATCCGTTGGTACATCAGTTTTTCCACGGCGAACCAGATGGGCCTTCACCGTTTCACTATCCGGGAAACAATTACGCGGACGATCTCGGCCTCAAGGCGATCCATGCGTGATGGTTTGCTCGACTGGTTTCGCTTAATTGGCGGAAAAACCATCAACGCCGTGTGGCGCATCGGTTCCGGCACGCGATTTCTGTTTTTAATTCTGCTTTACTCGGGACTAAGTTTCCGGCGTTTTGGCTTAACCATGCGCAAGATTTTTTTCTCCGGCGTATTGTCGACCATCATTATTGTGGTGTCGGGATTGTTCGTCGGCATGGTGCTAGCGCTGCAGGGCTACGAAACTTTGCAAGTCTATGGCTCCGAAGAAAAACTCGGGGTGTTGGTGGCGCTGTCGTTGTTGCGCGAACTCGGCCCCGTCGTATCCGGCTTGTTGTTCGCCAGCCGCGCCGGCTCAGCGATCACCGCGGAAATCGGCCTGATGAAAGCGACCGAGCAACTTTCGGCAATGGATATCATGGCGGTGAATCCGATCGGCCGTGTGGTCGCGCCACATTTTTGGGGCGGCGTAATTTCCATGCCTATTTTGGCGACGATATTTAGCGCGATGGGAATTTTCGGCGCTTATCTAGTTGGCGTCGTGCTTATTGGCGTTGATGTAGGCGCATTTTGGTCGCAGATGCAAGCTGCGGTCGACTTTCGTTATGATATCGTCAATAGTCTGATTAAAAGCTTGGTGTTCGGCATCGCGATTACGGCCATCGCAACGTACGAAGGTTTCGATGCCGCGCCGACCGCTGAAGGCGTTTCCGGGGCAACGGCGCGCACGGTGGTAACCTCGTCCCTCGCCATTTTGGCGCTGGACTTAGTATTAACCGGATTCATGCTGCGAGGATGGAACTAAATGGAACGAAAAGCCGTCGATTTGTGGGTAGGCATGTTTGTCGTCGCGGGATTTATCGCGTTGATGATGCTGGCTCTAAAGGTCGGAAATTTTGGCGCCTATTCGCCGAAAGACGTTTACGTCGTCACCGCGCATTTCGATAATATCGGCGGATTGAAAGAACAAGCGCCGGTGCGTAGCTCCGGGGTCGTCGTCGGTCGTGTCGCCGGCGTACGCTTTGACTCCAAAAAGTTTGATGCCGAAGTCACGCTGACTATGGACGGCCAATTCAAATTCCCAACGGACACAACGGCGGCGATCCTGACTTCTGGCATCCTCGGTGAAAATTATGTCGGACTGGAAGCCGGCGGGGAAGAGCAATTTCTGAAAAACGGCGACGTAGTCAAACTGACGCAATCGGCGGTAGTCTTGGAAAAAATCATTTCGCAGTTTTTGTACAGCAAGGCTCAAGAAACGCCGACACCGCCAAAAGACAAGTAAATTCAATTGGTTGAAAACAAAAGTCAGCAGGATCGTAAACTTCGGCGCTGGTTAACCGTTGAAGCTGTTAGGGGCAACTCCCACTTAAGATAAGGAAGGAAACCGTGATTCGATTCGCAAAATGGATGTCCATATCGCTGTTGGCTTTATTCGTTGCTCAGGCTCGCGCCGAGGTTGTCGGACCGGATGAGCTAGTAAAAAATACGACGCTGGAAGTCATTGCCGTTATCAAGCAAGATAAGGACATCCAGGCCGGCGATCGCGCCAAGATATACGCGCTGATCGAGGAAAAAGTTTTGACGCACTTCGATTTTCGCCGCATGAGCCAACTCGCGATGGGTAAAAATTGGCGCCAGGCTACGCCGGATCAACAGGATGCGATCGTCAAGGAATTCCGTTCGTTGCTGGTTCGCACCTACGCGGTTTCGCTGTCGCAGTATCGCGATCAAAAAATAGAAATTAGGCCGACCAAGCTCGAGCCGGATGCAAAGGATGCAACGGTCAAGAGCTTGTTCATTCAAAGCGGCAGGGAACCGGTGTCGGTGGACTATTTGATGTACAAGCTGCCGGCCGGGTGGAAGGTTTTTAATATTTCCGTCGAAGGCGTGAGCTTAGTGGAAAATTACCGCGGCACGTTTAACGAACAAATTCGCAAAAGCGGTATTGATGGTTTGATCAAAACCCTGTCGGATCGTAATAGAGACGCCGAAGCGAACAAGAAATAATGCTTACGTTTGAAAAAAACAGTTTAAAAATCGCCGGCGATATCGTCATCGACAATGTTCGGGTGCTGCTCGAAGATGGCCGCGGATATTGTGTCGCGGACGACGTAACAGTGGATTTTTCGGGCGCGGACGACGTCGATTCTTCCGCTCTCGCTCTCATCCTCGAATATCGCCGCGCCGCGCAATCCGCCGGTAAACGCTTGCGCGTTTCGAATCTTCCCGCCAACCTCAATACCTTGGCAGAGCTTTACGGTGTGACGGATCTGATCGCAACCACACCTTGAGCGCCACCGCAGTCGACGTTCAATCGGTGCAAAAGCGTTACGGCAAAGTGCACGCCTTGCGCGGCGTGGATTTGCGTGTTGAAGTCGGTGAATTTTTCGCGCTGCTCGGACCGAACGGCGCCGGAAAAACAACGTTAATCAGCGCTCTTGCCGGCCTGGCGCGGCCCGATTCCGGGACGCTGAAAGTAATGGGCTATGACGTCACCGGCGACTATCGCAATGCCCGCCGTCATCTCGGCGTCGTACCGCAAGAACTGGTATTCGATCCATTTTTCACCGTGCGCGAGACCTTGCGCTTTCAGTCCGGCTATTTTGGGTTGGGGCATAACGACAAATGGATTGATGAACTGCTGCATAACCTTCATTTAAGCGACAAGGCAGATGCCAATATGCGTTCACTATCCGGCGGCATGAAACGGCGCGTTCTGGTTGGCCAGGCGTTAGTGCACAAACCGCCGGTGATCGTGCTCGACGAGCCAACTGCCGGTGTCGATGTCGAATTGCGCCAGACGCTATGGGCATTCCTACGCCGCCTGAATCGCGAAGGTCACACCATCTTGCTGACAACGCACTATCTCGAAGAAGCCGAGGAACTTTGTACGCGCGTGGCGATGTTAAAACAAGGCGAGATAGTGGCGCTCGATACGACCGAGAATCTGCTCAATCGCTTTCACGACAAATATGTGACCTTGCGTTTGGAAAGCGGCGAGTTACCTTCCGAGGCGCGCGCGCTTGTCGTCAGCGAAACCAAGGGAAAGTATCGCTTGCAGTTACCGGATTACGCCGGCCTCGAGCCCTTGCTCGGCCAGATTCGCGCGTCCGGCGCGACCATTAAAGAAATGCAGCTTTCCAAACCAGACTTGGAAGATGTGTTTGTTTCGATTATGAGCAAACAGTCGTAACTTCATGCGTAGAATATTCCGCGGCGGTCAACTATCCCAATATGTCATTCCCGCGCAGGCGGGAATCCATTTGGCCTATCGCAGGAATCGCGGCCATCACTGCGCATTGGCACTATGGATTCCCGCCTTCGCGGGAATGACACATAAATAACCATGCGCGGTTTCTACACCCTCTTCTACAAAGAAATTCTGCGCTTCTGGAAAGTCGCGTTCCAGACCATCGCCGCGCCGCTGGTCACGACCTTGCTTTACCTACTAATCTTCTCCCACGTCTTGTCGAAGCAGGTGGAAATCTTTCACGGCATCAGCTACTCCACTTTCCTAGTGCCCGGGCTGGTGATGATGTCGATGCTGCAAAATGCCTTTGCCAATAGCTCCTCGAGCCTGATTCAGTCAAAGGTCACCGGCAACATTATATTTGTATTGCTGGGACCGTTATCGCATTTCGAGTTCTTTTCGGCCTACCTCGCCGCCGCCGTCGTTCGCGGCCTGATGGTGGGTTTGGGCGTTTACATCGCCGCCTGGTTTTTCACGCCGGTTCCGCTGTATTCGATTTTCTGGATTTTTATTTTTGGCTTACTCGGATCCGCGATGGTCGCGGCGCTTGGCATCGTCGCCGGTATTTGGGCGGACAAGTTCGACCAAATGGCATCGTTCCAAAATTTTGTAATCTTGCCCCTGACATTTTTAAGCGGCGTGTTTTATTCGATTCATAGCTTGCCTGAATTCTGGCAAAAGTTATCGCACCTCAATCCATTTTTTTACACCATCGACGGCTTTCGCTACGGCTTCTTCGGCCAATCGGATATTTCACCGTGGGTGAGCCTGGCGGTTGTTGGCGCCACCTTCCTGGCATTATCATTAGCTACGTTCTTGATGATTCGCTCCGGTTATAAGTTGCGCCATTGATGCTCTGAAAGGCAATGGCACGAGGCCACCCAGCACCAGAGCGGCTCTCCAGGCTTGCCAAGCCATGCGGCAGCATTGGCGCGGCTTCTGGCGCGATATCTTTTCCTAGTCAACACGCTTAAGGTTCTAACTATGGTTACGCCCGAACAGGTTAAAAATTACATCGCCGCCGGATTGAGCTGCGAACACGTCGAAGTCAGCGGCGATGGCGCGCATTTCGAAGCGCTGATCGTCAGCGCGTCCTTCATAGGAAAAAACAAAGTTCAGCAACATCAAGTCGTTTACAAAGCGCTCGGCGATCGCATGCGCGAAGAGATTCATGCGCTGTCGATGCAAACGCTGACGCCGGAACAATGGGCGGCGGCCGGCAAGTAGATGGATACACTCAAACTCACCGGTGGCAAGCCGCTAAAAGGCGAAGTGCAAATTTCCGGCGCGAAAAATTCGGCGCTGCCGATCCTGTGCGCTGCGTTGCTGACGCGCGAGCCGCTACGCCTGCGCAATGTGCCTGATCTCGCGGACGTCGGCACGATGCTTAAGTTGCTCAGAAAAACCGGTGTAACAGTCGCGCAGGATGCGGAATTCGGTGTTGAACTTGAAGCAGCGAATATAACCAGTCTTGAGGCGCACTACGATCTGGTTAAAACCATGCGCGCGTCGATTCTTATGCTGGGACCGATGATCGCGCGGTTCGGCGAGGCGCGTGTGTCGCTGCCCGGCGGCTGCGCTATCGGCGAGCGGCCGGTGGATTTGCATGTCAAAGGCTTGCAAGCGATGGGCGCGGAGATGCAAATCGACCACGGTTATATTCTCGCCAAAGCCGCCCGCCTTAAGGGCACGCGCATTTTCATGGACAAAGTGACCGTCACCGGTACGGAAAACCTGTTGATGGCGGCCACTTTGGCGGACGGCGTGACGACGCTCGAAAATTCTGCGCGCGAGCCGGAAGTCGTCGATCTCGCCAATTGTTTGATCGCGATGGGCGCCAAAATTAAAGGCCATGGCACGGACGTCATTACCATTCAAGGCGTGAGTCGACTGGTCGGCGCAGCGCACAGCATCATGCCGGATCGCATTGAGACCGGGACATTTTTAGTCGCTGCCGCCGCGACCGGTGGCGAAATCGTCGCGACCAATACGCGCAGCGACATTCTTGAGACCGTGCTCGACAAGCTGGAAGAAGCGAACGCGAAAATCGAACGCGGCAGTGATTTCATTAAGCTTTCCATGCGTGGGCCCAACCACGGCGTGAGCCTGCGCACCGCGCCCTATCCGGCGTTTCCGACCGACATGCAGGCGCAATTCATGGCGATGAATAGCGTCGCCGACGGCACCACGGTGATCACAGAAACAATTTTTGAAAATCGCTACATGCACGTGCAAGAACTACGCCGGCTCGGCGCGAAAATCGATATCGAAGGCAACGCCGCCATCGTGCGTGGCGTGAAGAAACTGGATGGCGCGACGGTAATGGCGACGGATCTGCGCGCATCGGCGTCGCTGGTTATCGCCGGACTCATCGCCGAGGGCTACACCATTATCGAGCGCATCTATCACCTCGATCGCGGCTATGAGCACATCGAACAAAAGCTAAGTCAGCTCGGCGCTCAAATCGAACGTGTAAAATAACGCTTTAATTTAAAGGACACTCTGAGTTATTTCGAGTTTTAAGCGAGACAAGGCGCGAACAACAACTATCGACGCAGCATATCGGTAATAAGTAAGGCGATATTTTTTGTCAGCAACGCAGTTTCGCAACGAAATCGGAATTAGTCAGAGCCTCCCTGAGTACCACAATGAAAACCGCAACTCAGCGGAACGCCATCCCCGCTTCGGCGAACGGCTTTGCCGGCGTCACCATTGCGCTTTCCAAGGGCCGCATTTTCGACGAAACCGTGCCACTGCTCGCGGCAGCCGGCATTACGGCCGAAGAGGATCCCGAGCGTTCACGCAAGCTCATTATCGGCACCGGGCGCGCCGACGTACGGCTCATAATCGTTCGGGCGAGCGACGTGCCGACTTATGTGCAATACGGCGCGGCGGATCTTGGCATTGCCGGCAAGGACGTCCTGCTCGAGCACGGTGGCGCCGGAATTTATCAGCCGGTGGACCTTAACATCGCACGCTGCAAAATGATGGTCGCAACCCGCGCCGGATTTGATTACGCCGGCGTCGTGCGCCGCGGCGCGCGGTTGAAGGTCGTGACCAAGTATATGGAAGTGGCGCGCGAACACTTCGCCGCCAAGGGCATGCATGTCGATCTGATCAAGCTTTATGGCTCGATGGAGCTTGGACCTTTGGTTGGCTTAGCGGACGCAATTGTCGATTTGGTGAGCACCGGCAGCACGCTCAAGGCAAACAATCTCGTTGCGGTGGAAGAAATTATGCCGATTAGCTCGCGCTTGATCGTAAATCGCGCCGCGCTCAAGCTGAAGCGAAGCTTGCTGCAACCGATTATCGACGCCGTCGCGAAGGCGGTGGTTTAACGTGGTTTCAATCAAACGTTTCAGCAGTGCGAACAAAGACTTCAAGGCGTTACTGGCTCAATTGACCGCATTTGATGGCGCGCAGGACGAAAAAATCGATGCGACCGTGGCGACGATTTGCCTCGACATCAAACAACGCGGCGACGCCGCGGTGATCGAATACACCGCCCGTTTCGATGGCCTGAAAGCCGCTTCCATGGCTGATCTTCAGCTATCACCCGGCGACCTCAATGGCGCACTCGCGGCCATTTCATCGGCGCAACGCGAGGCGTTGGAAATGGCGGCGGCGCGGATTCGCGCCTATCACGAAAAACAAAAAATCAGCTCGTGGCAATTCACTGAAGCGGACGGCACGGTGCTCGGCCAACAGGTCACAGCGCTTGATCGGGTCGGGCTTTACGCTCCCGGCGGCACGGCGGCGTATCCGTCGTCGGTGTTGATGACCGTAATTCCTGCGAAAGTTGCCGGCGTCAGCGAACTCATTCTCACCACGCCAACGCCGAATGGCGAGCGCAATCCCCTTGTTCTGGCGGCCGCGGCGATCAGCGGCGTGGATCGCGTGATCACCATCGGTGGTGCGCAAGCGATCGCCGCGTTGGCCTATGGCACCCAGACCATCCCCCAAGTCGACAAAATCTGCGGTCCGGGCAATGCCTATGTCGCCGCCGCCAAGCGCCGCGTGTTCGGCGTGGTCGGCATCGACATGGTCGCCGGGCCCTCGGAAATTTTGGTGATTTGCGACGGCAAAACCAATCCCGAATGGATCGCGATGGATTTATTTTCGCAAGCCGAGCATGACGAGATCGCTCAGGCCATATTACTTTGTCCAGATGCGGATTTCATCGAGCGCGTGGCGCAAAGCATCGAGAAACTGATTCAGACCATGCCGCGCAAAGCGGTCATTGCCGCGTCGTTAGCGAATCGCGGTGCGTTGATCGAAGTGCGCGATCTCGACGAAGCTTGCGTCATCGCCAATGAAATTGCGCCGGAACATCTTGAATTGTCGATCGAAAACCCCGAGCAATGGGCAGCCAAAATCAAACACGCCGGCGCGATTTTCATGGGTCGTTTTAGCTCGGAATCCCTGGGGGATTATTGCGCTGGGCCGAATCACGTGTTGCCGACTTCGCGCAGCGCGCGTTTTTCGTCACCGCTTGGCGTGTACGATTTTCAGAAGCGCACCAGCATCATCAATGTCTCGCAAGCGGGCGCAAAAACCTTGGGCAATATCGCGTCGATTCTGGCCAATGGCGAGGGTTTGCCAGCCCACGCACGCGCGGCGGAAATTCGATTCAAATGAGTAAGTTTTGGAGCGATGTGGTTCATCGCTTGACGCCCTACTTGCCGGGCGAGCAGCCGAAAGTCGCAAACTTAATCAAGCTCAACACAAACGAAAATCCCTACGGCCCGAGCTCGAAGGTGTTGGCGGCGCTGCAGGCGGAAATTGGCGATAACCTACGCCTTTATCCCGATCCGAACAGCGATAAACTCAAGCGCGCGATCGCCAATTTTCATTGCGTTACGGCGGAGCAAGTTTTCGTCGGCAATGGTTCCGATGAAGTGTTGGCGCACACGTTTTTGGCGTTACTGAAACACGATGCGCCGCTGTTGTTTCCGGATATCACTTACAGCTTTTATCCGGTGTATTGCCGTTTGTACGGCATCGACTATCGCGAAATTCCGCTGACGGAATCGTTCGAAATTTCGATCGATGATTATTTGCAGAAAAATGGCGGCATCATTTTCGCCAATCCGAATGCGCCGACCGGACAATTACTGACGGTGGCGCAGATCGAACGCCTGCTCAAAGCCAATGACGATTCCGTGGTGGTAATCGATGAAGCGTATATCGATTTCGGCGGCGAATCTTGCGCCAGGCTAGTCAAAGTTTATCCGCAGATTCTGGTCGTTCACACATTGTCCAAATCTCGGGCGCTGGCCGGGCTGCGGGTCGGTTACGCGCTAGGCCAAGCGCCGCTGATTGAAGCGCTGACCCGCGTCAAAGATAGCTTCAATTCCTATCCGCTCGATCGTTTCGCCCAAGCCGGCGCGACGGCGGCAATGGAAGATCGCGAATGGCTGAAATCGAGTTGTGCGAAAGTCATCGCGAGCCGAGCTCGGCTTGTCTCGGCGCTTAGCGCGATGGGTTTTGAAGTGTTACCGTCCGGCGCCAATTTTATCTTTGCCCGGCATCCTGATTTTGCCGGCCCCGACCTCGCAGCTAAGCTGCGCGAACGCAACATTATCGTGCGCAATTTTAAGCAACCGAGCCGTATCGCGCCGTTCCTTCGCATCAGCATCGGCACGGATTCAGAATGTGACGAATTGGTTGCGGGGCTTGAATCAATAATCGCTTAATGGCCGAAGTGTTTGACGTGCTACGACAACGTGGTATATTGCTGACAAATTCACATAGTATTTTCCTCACGATTGCATTCTTTGCATCACGCTCGGATAGCCTGAAGAAAACAAACGTTTGATGAGCGATTGCCTTACTCCATGGTTCTCGCACCACACCATCAGCTAACTCACCTGCGGTAAACCCCCCCTTTCATCCCCCAAAAGTCGTACATGCGATCCGCTCAGGTTTCACGCAACACCTTGGAAACGCAAATTTCCGTCAGCATTAATCTGGACGGCAGCGGAACGGCAAAACTCGCCAGCGGCGTGCCGTTCCTAGACCACATGCTCGATCAAATCGCCCGCCATGGCATGTTCGATCTGGTGGTGGAAGCGAAGGGCGATTTGCATATCGACGCCCATCACACCGTTGAAGACGTCGGCATCACCCTTGGCCAAGCATTTGCCAAGGCAGCCGGCGACAAAAAGGGCTTGCGCCGTTACGGTCATGCCTATGTGCCGTTGGACGAGGCGCTCTCGCGCGTCGTGCTGGATTTGTCCGGCAGGCCGGGACTAGAATACCACGTTGACTACACTCGTGCTCGCGTCGGCGAGTTCGATGTTGATCTTGCGCACGAGTTTTTTCAAGGTTTCGTTAATCACGCACTTATATCGTTGCACATCGATAACTTGCGCGGAGTAAACGCTCACCATCAAGTCGAAACCATATTCAAAGCATTTGGCCGTGCGTTACGGATGGCAAGCGAGGTGGATCCGCGGGCTGGTGAGAGCATTCCGTCAACGAAAGGTACGTTATAGATGCCCTCGTCAAATGTCATTCTGAGGTTTGTCGGCCGAAGAATCTGCTTTGGTTCGCGCTCGGAAAGCAGATTCTTCGCTTCGCTCAGAATGACAGATTATCCGGGGTTCGCTTTAGAATTGACGTAAGTCATGGGGAGCGTTGCGGTCATCGATTACGGTATGGGTAACCTGCATTCAGTTGCGAAGGCGCTGGAACGTGCGGCGCCGAACGAGCGCATTCGCGTGACCAATGATCCCAAGCTCGTCGCGGAAGCCGATCGCGTGGTGTTCCCCGGCCAAGGCGCCATGCCCGATTGTATGCGTGAGTTAGACGCTCGCGGACTGCGCCCGGCACTTTTGCAGGCGGCAAAGAACAAGCCATTCTTAGGCTTGTGCATTGGTTTGCAGATGCTGTTCGATCATTCGGACGAGGGCGACGTCGCCGGTTTGGGTATATTGCCGGGCAAAGTTATCCGCTTCGCGACCGGCAAAATGTTCGATAGCGCCGGCCAGAAACTTAAGGTGCCGCACATGGGCTGGAATCAGGTTTGGCAAAGTCATCGCCATGCGCTTTGGGATGGGATCGAAGATGGCGCAAGATTTTATTTCGTCCATAGTTATTATGCGGTGGCGCAGAACCGCAACATTATTTCCGCTTGGACAAAGTACCCGGATGAATTTACCTGCGCGGTTGATCAGGACAATCTTTTTGCCGTGCAATTTCACCCAGAAAAAAGCCAAACCGCCGGCTTAAAATTATTAGCGAATTTTGCCAGTTGGCAGCCATGAACGTGAGTCAAGACAAAAAATGATTATCATCCCTGCAATCGATCTCAAAGACGGTCACTGCGTGCGTTTGAAACAGGGCGAAATGTCGACTGCGACGGTATTTTCCGAAGATCCCGGGGCCATGGCCTCGAAATGGAAATCCCTCGGTGCGAAACGGCTGCATCTGGTTGATTTAAACGGCGCTCAGGCTGGCAAACCAAAGAACCATGCGGCGATAAAGGCAATTCTCGATGCACTCGATGAGGACGTGCCAGTGGAATTGGGCGGTGGCATTCGCGAAATGGCGACCATCGAAGCCTACCTGGACGATGGCATCAGTTGGGTCATTCTTGGCACGGCGGCGGTAAAAAATCCCGGTTTTTTGCATGAAGCGTGCGACGCATTTCCCGGCCATATCATGGTAGGTTTGGATGCTAAGGACGGTAAAGTTGCGGTGGACGGCTGGTCAAAGCTGACCGGCCACGATGTCATCGATTTGGCTAAGCGTTTTCAAGACTACGGCGTTGAAGCGGTTATCTACACCGACATCGGTCGCGACGGCATGATGAACGGCGTGAACATCGATGCGACCGTCAAATTAGCCCAGGCGCTGTCGGTGCCCGTGATCGCCAGTGGCGGGATCACTAATTTAGAGGACGTCAAATCCCTCTGCGCGGTGGAGTCTGAAGGCATAACGGGCGCCATTACCGGACGCGCCATCTACGAGGGCTCACTGGACTTTGCCGCCGCGCAAAAGCTCGCGGATCAGCTCAGCCCGGTTCCGAAAATCTAAATTCATTTAGGCAAGCCAAGCTAAGTCAACTCGTTGTAGTTGCGTTTTTTTCTTGAAAATTTCATGGGCTTAGCTAAGCGTATTATCCCCTGCCTCGATGTCAACGCCGGCCGTGTCGTTAAGGGCGTTAATTTTGTCGAGTTGCGCGACGCCGGTGATCCGGTCGAAATTGCAAGACGATATGACGGCGAAGGCGCGGACGAGTTGACCTTTTTGGACATCACCGCAAGTTCCGATCAGCGCGGATTGATTCTGCCGATCATCGAAGCCGTTGCCTCACAGGTGTTTATTCCGCTCACGGTGGGCGGCGGGGTGCGCAGTGTCGATGACGTACGTCGCCTTCTCAATGCCGGCGCAGACAAAGTCAGTATCAATACATCCGCTGTGCAGAACCCGCAATTGGTGGCCGATGCGGCGAATAAAGTGGGCTCGCAATGCATTGTCGTCGCGATCGATTCAAAGCAAGTCGAATTCGGCAACACGCCGCGCTGGGAGGTATTTACCCATGGCGGTCGACGCCCGACCGGCCTTGATGCGCTACAATGGGCGAAGCAAATGGTTGACGCCGGCGCAGGTGAATTGCTATTGACAAGTATGGACCGGGACGGCACCAGGCAAGGATTTGATCTTGCCTTGACCCGCGCGGTGTCCGAAGCCGTTGACGTGCCAATTATCGCCAGCGGTGGGGTGGGTAACTTGCAACATCTTGCCGACGGCGTATTCGAAGGTCGCGCCGATGCGGTCTTGGCGGCGAGCATTTTTCACTATGGCGAATATACGGTGCGCCAGGCGAAGGAATTTATGGCGGCGTGTGGAATTGAGATTAGGATTTAGGATTTAGGAGTTGTAGTACCTCACGGTGAATGCGACTCAAATGTGCGGTGATATCTCCTTCCCCTTCAAGGGGAGGAACGTTTCGTTAATTTTGAAGCGGTGAGCTAAGAGCGAGGATTTAGAACTACATCGGCGCAAATAAGCCCCCCACTTTAAATCCTAAAAAGCATGAACTGGTTAGACCAAGTAGCCTGGACATCGGAAGGCCTCGTTCCCGCAATCGCGCAAGAAGCGGCGACGGGGAAAGTGTTGATGTTCGCGTGGATGAACCGCGAGGCTCTGCGCCTGACGAAAGAAACAGGAAATGCCGTGTATTGGTCGCGGTCGCGCAAGAAATTGTGGCGCAAAGGCGAAGAATCGGGTCATTGGCAGAAGGTTACGGAAATTCGCCTGGATTGTGACAACGATGTGGTGTTGCTGACCGTTGAACAACAAGGCGGCATCGCTTGTCATACCGGTAGGCACAGTTGTTTTTTTCAGCGCTTGGACGGTGACAATTGGAAATCCGTGGAACCGGTGTTGAAGGAACCGGGGGAAATTTATAACAATGAATGAAATATCGTTTTTGGAAGAGCTCGCAAACACGCTGGAAGGCAGGCGTGGCGCCGATCCATCGACCTCCTACGTAGCCAAGTTATTCAATTCCGGACAGGATGCGGTGTTGAAAAAGGTCGGCGAGGAAGCAATCGAGGTCATCCTCGCGGCAAAGAGCGGCGACAAACAACATTTGATTCGGGAAACAGCCGATTTGTGGTTTCATAGTATGATCATGCTGGTACAGGCCGGATTGCGACCAATGGATGTTATCGAGGAGTTAAAACGTCGTAAGGGAACCTCGGGTTTGGCTGAAAAGGCTGCGCGGACTAAGTAAAATGAAAAAAAAAGACGAGTGCATATTTTGCAAGATTATCGATGGGAAAATTCCCAGTAAAAAGGCTTACGAGGATGATGATGTCCTGGTGTTTCACGATATAAACCCGATCGCACCGGTGCATTTGTTGCTCGTCCCCAAGGAGCATTTTGATTCATTGTCGCACGCAGAACCGCGCCATCAAGCGCTGCTCGGCAGGCTAATGTTGCTGGCGCCGAAATTGGCGCGCGACAATGGGCTGGGCGACGGCTTTCGCATGATTATTAATACGGGCCGCGGTGGGCGCCAAGAGGTGTTTCATCTGCATATGCACGTAACCGGCGGCGATGTGGCAACGCCGCATATGACGGAAACGCTTCACAAAATTTAGTTCTTAGAGAAGGAGAAAACCATGGGTACTTTTAGCATTTGGCATTGGCTCATCGTATTGGTTATTGTGCTGATGGTGTTCGGCACCAAAAAACTACGCAACATCGGCACCGACCTCGGTGGCGCGGTTAAGGGTTTCAAGGACGGTATGAAAACCGATGAAGACAAAGCCGCAGGCCACCTTGAAAATACCAAGGAAACCATCGAAGGCGAAGTAAAGGAACGCAGCAAGGCGTAGTTGTCGCTGCGAACCTTAGATGCTTGATATCGGCTTTTCCGAACTAATGGTCATCGGCGTGGTGGCGCTCGTGGTCATTGGCCCCGAGCGCATGCCAAAAGTCGCTCGTACGGCGGGCATTC
>JANNFT010000045.1:0-2828 GCA_031380185.1 Pseudomonadota bacterium | reverse complement strand
CATCATACAACGTCCGGGTCTCGGCGATTTTGCGCTTTATCGCGTCTTCATCCGCTTCAAGACGCGCGGCCATGCCGTTGAACGCGCCGGCGAGTTGGCCGATTTCGTCGTGGGAATCGCTGGCGACGCGGATCGCCCGCTCACCGCCGGCAATCCGGTTCGCGGCATCCGCGAGCCGGCGGATTGGATTGGTGAATTGGCGCACTCGCAGCACCGTCAACAGCAAAGCGACGCCCATGCCAAACGCGGTGCTGAAGACGAACGTGCGCAAGATCACCGATGTGGTGCGCTGAAATTCGCTCAACGAGTAGGCGAAATCGATCGCCACTGCGCCCATGAAGGCCGGCGGCTGTCCCTCGCGTCGCTGGTGCACCGGTATCGCAAAGACCCGAAGCGGCGCATCCGGCGAAAGATAGGTCTGGTCCGGCTTCAACGTTTTCACACGGTCAAAAAAAGTTTCCACTGCGACATCCGTAGCGGCATTCGGTACTTTACTATCAGCGGCTTTGGCGACTTCCAACCCCTGATGATCGAGATAGCGCGCCTGCGAGTAAATTTGCCCGCCGCTGTTGCTGCGCTCGATAAAGCGCAGCAGTGACATCTGCAATTCTTGCCGCGCTATTTCCGCTTCTTCCGCCAGCCCATATTTAGCATTGTTGAAATAACTGCGGATGCCTGGGTTCTCGGCCAAGGAACGCAGATCAGCCTCACGCTGCGCAAGAAACCGGGTATTTGAATTCGCCGCCTCGCGGTTTGCGGTGTAGAAACCAACTCCGGCGAGAATCAACATTGGCGCGGCGATCAGCGGCAATATGATCGCCAGCATCTTGGCCTGGATGCCGGCGCGGCGAGGGGGTTGGTTGGCGATCACGGTCGCGTTTTAGGGTTCGCGTTCCACCAAGTTCTGTATCTTTTTCAGCAACGTCGCAATGCTGATGGGCTTACGCTCAAAGCCGTCGAAGCCCGCTTCCAGCACGTTCTCTTGCTGTGCAGTCATCACCGATGCCGTGACGGCGATAACCGGGATCGCCTTGGTGTCGGGATCGGCGCGCAATACTTGTAGCGCATCGATACCGCTGATGCCCGGCAATTGAATATCCATCAGAATCAGCGCCGGCTGCTGTTCTTTGGCCAGACGGATGCCTTCTTCGGCAGTCTCGGATTCGATGGTTCGGTAACCCTTCACTTGCAACACGTCGCGAACCAGCTTGCGGCTGTTCGCGTCGTCTTCAACGATCAGTATCAATTTATTTGCCATGGTTGCGCCGCCAATGTGAATGTGAATGTTGAACCTTGGTTGGGAACACTTTCAACCCAGATTCGCCCACCGTGCAATTCCACAAACTGCCGCACCAACGCGAGCCCGAGCCCGGTGCCCTCGCGCTTGGTGTTGTAGTCGCTGCCGACCTGCCGGAACGCTTCGAATACCGTCTCCAGATGTTCTGGTGCGATGCCGATCCCGCTATCCGTGACGGACACCTCCATGCCTTCTCCGGTCGCCAGCGCAGCGACGGCAATGCGGCCGCCTTCCGGCGTGAACTTGACCGCGTTCGACAGCAAGTTCAGCAAGATCTGTTTGAACTTGCGCTCGTCGCCGGTGAATGAATTGAGGCGCGGGTCCAGCTTGATCTCCAGCGCCAGCGCGTGGCGGCTGGCGCGTTCGCGCACCAGCAGCACGGCGTTGTCGATTGCGTTTGGAATATCGAATTGAGAAATCGTCAATTCCATGCGCCCGGCTTCGACTTTGGACAGATCCAAAATGTCATTGATCAGCGACAGCAGATGATGTCCCGAGCCATGAATGTCCTGAATGTACTCGTCCTGCTTTTCATTCAGCTCGCCGAACATCGATTCCTTTAACACTTCGGAAAACCCGATGATGGCATTCAGCGGCGTGCGCAACTCGTGCGACATGTTGGCCAGAAAATCCGACTTGTGTTGGCTCGCGATTTCCAGCTCGCGGCTTTTTCGCTCAATCTCGCGGAACAGGCGCGCGTTTTGGATTGCTAATGTCGATTGCACCGCGAATGTTTGCAGCAAATCCAGCACGCCGGGCGGGAAGCTGCCAGGCGTGCTTTTCGCAACCGATAGCGCACCCACTAAGCGACCTTCCTGCAGCAGCGGCACGGCGAGCAGCGCGCGCAGCCCCGCCGCATCGATCGCCGCTCTGAGCGGCCCCTGATAGGCCTCGGTGTCCTGCGCATCGGGGATTTCTACCGGCGCGCGCGACTGCGCGGCAGTGCCCACCGCGCCGCTACCGAGCGGCATTGAGTTGGCAAGTAGCGCATCGGCCAATTCAGCCGTCAGTCCATGTGTGGCGCGCAGATGCAACTCACTACGCACGTCATCAAACTCGTACACAGCGCCGCTATTGGCGGCCGAAAGCTCGACCGCGCGGGCGACGATGGTGCGCAGCACCTGCTCCAGATCGAGAGTCGAGTTGACGGCCTGGCCCACTTCCGCCAACGCCTTGAGTTGCTCAACCGAGCGGGAAAGTTCTTCGGTGCGGGTTTGCAGTTCTTGGAACAGGCGTACGTTCTCGATTGCGATCACTGCTTGGTCGGCGAAGGTCTTCAGCAGATCGATCTGCTTCTCGGAGAATCGCCGTACCTCGCTGCGGCGAATGAGAATTACACCGATAGCGACACCTTTACGCAACATCGGGACAGCCAGCGCGGTCCTATACCCGAGGCGCGCGGCATAGATCTTCGATGCACCGTACTCGGCATCGGATTCGGCAAAGACGTCCTCGACGTGGACCACCGCGCGATCGAGTACCGCGCGCCCCGCTTGCAAATCGCGCCGTATTGGAACGGAACCTTCGGGCG
>JANNFT010000043.1:0-6246 GCA_031380185.1 Pseudomonadota bacterium | reverse complement strand
TTGATTAAAGTATGTGTTATGGCGCGGGACCCGTAAGTCCCTTCTCACGTATGCGCACCCACTCAATGTTCCGGCTATGGCCTGACAGCCGCGCCCCTATTGGTTCGCAGGCCGATTGCTTGCTATTGAGGGTAAACTAGCGTGAAAGGCAGCCTCATTTCGACTTCAAATCCGCCCCCACCCTTCTCCCAAAGGGAAAATGGAAAAGGGCGCGATTGACGTCGCGCGTCGATCTGTCATTGCGAGCTGCCTGTTTCGGCACTGCCAATATCGCACACGGACCATGAACCACAAGGCGCCGTAAGGTCTCATAACTAAGCCCACCCTAATAGCCCTAGGCTACCCCGCCCCGACTCTCTCCTGCCAAGCGGGAGAGGGAGCCCCTTTGGGGAGAGGGTGAGGGCGAGGGGGGCAGTCGCAATTGGTACGCGCATGGGTCAATTGTAGGTTCATGGAAAGCCGCCTGTTTCGGTTGAAACTGCACACGGACCAGGAACCGGTTGCGTGCTCGCCCCTCCCTTTTTTAAAGGGAGGTTGGGAGGGATTTTGTGGCGGTGGCTCACGATAGGCGCCTGAAAATCCCCCTCATTCCCCCTGTAATAGCATAAGTACAAAGGCTGCCAGGGGCTGGCCTTGGGCCACTAGAAAAAGGAGAAAGGGCTACGATGCCAATGCCTTGTGGATACCGGAAGTTCATCGAAAGGGGCCCTGCGCCGCACTCAAGGATAAACGCCGCGACGAAGCAATCTCTATTTTTGCCGCTTCGAAATACGAGATTGCTTCGTTGCCTTGCTTCTTCCAATGACAACCCATTGCAGTGATTATTGCTGTCTGATACGAAATAAAACTAGGCGATTGTTAGAAAAGCTCGTTCTTCGCCGCTATTGCCTTTGTCGTCCTTCCAAGCAAATACCAGCTCGCCGGATTCGCTGGCGACGATACTGAATGCAAAATAAGGATTGGCCGTGACCGCCGGATGTAATATCGCGCGAAACACTTCTTTGCCGCCGTAGCTGCAGGTGAAAGTTTCAATGATGTGACGCGGAATATTTTTACCCACATTGTCGAGACGAAAACCCGACTCCATCGGGTGAATCGATAGCGCGAATACTTCAATCACCTGTCCGCGTTTCGCCGTCGCCGGCACGCGAACTTTTAGGTTAGCCACAACCGCTCACCGTTACTTCGATCAGGGCTTGAGCCGACCACAGTGTCTCGTCGTTTAGCGTCGCGACCGCCAGCACGTTTTGCGATTTCGCCAATCGAATCCGCGTCGACACCCGCGCCTTACCATTGTGTGGCCCGAGTTCGAATTCGACGATATCGGGTAACGGATTATGTTCGGAAAAAAGTTGGATGCGTTTCACATAATCGTCGCTAACCATCGGGCTTTCAACGTCAATGCTAACGGGCACGACATTGCCATTCTCGGCGATCTGCGGAATCTCGATTTTTACGCGACCTGGCTGAATTCGCCGCTCGCCGAACGCGCGCTTCAGGGCCACGGCAAGATTTTCCGGGGTGGAGAGCGCCGGCCGGACAGTCAACAAGACTAACGCGGCGCCACTGATTTGCAGCAGCCGGCGCCGCGAAATCGCGTTAGGCGTAACTAAACCCATGGTTTTTTAATGGCAACGAACGAATCCGTTTACCGGTTGCGGCAAAAATTGCATTGCACAACGCCGGGATCACGGCAGCAATCGGCGGCTCACCGACACCGCCCCAAAAGCCGCCGCTCGGCACGATCACCGCTTCGATCTTCGGCGTTTGCGCCAGGGTCAGCATCGGATAGTCGCCGAAATTGCTCTGCATCACACGGCCGTCTTTGATCGTGATCTCTTCGTACATCGACGAGCCGAGGCCCCAAATCGCGCCGCTTTCGATTTGTGCTACGACGGCATCGCGATGCACGATGTAACCGGAGTCCAGCGCGACGATAACTCGCTTTACGTCGATGACATTCTTGTCATTGACCGACAATTCAACCACCGCCGCGGAAAAACTACCATAGGAATCGGCTAATGCGATGCCGCGAAACACGCCCTTCTCTGTTGGTTTTCCCCAGCCCGCCGCTTTTGCAACGGCATCGAGCACAGCGAGATCCTTCGGCTTCTTCGAAAGCAACGCACGACGGAACTCAACCGGATCTTTCTTCACTTCCAGCGCCAGCTCATCGACGAAGCTCTCGCGGAAAAATGGATTCTGCGTATGGGCGACGGCTCGCCACGGACCGATAGGCACGTGGGTGTTGCGCATTGCATAATCGTGATAGATATTCGGCACGCTATACGGCGCGTCCTGGAATACTCGCACGCCGACTTGGTCGATGCCGTCCTTTAGAAACTGTGGCAACGCGCCAGCCGCGACCGATTGTTCTGCTTGACGAATGTTCCAAGCGATCCAATTGCCGTCCTGGTCCAAGCCTGCTTTGAGCCTCACGACTGAGACCGGGCGATAACGACCTTGTTGCATATCTTCTTCTCGCGACCACTGCAATCGTACCGGCGTGCCCGGCATGCTCATCGCGATCTTGACCGCTTGCTTGGTGTATTCCTGCGACAGTCCGCGCCGGCCAAAACCGCCACCGGCATGCATCTTATGCACGATCACTTTCTCCAACGGAATTCCGCCGGTTTCCGATGCCGCGGCGATGGTGGACTCGCCGTTTTGCGTGCCGACCCAAACTTCGAGGCTATCGGCGGTCTACAAAGACGTCGCCGTCTGTGGCTCCATGGTTGCGTGATTCATAAACGGCGCGTGATACTCTGCTTCGATCACTTTCGCGGCAGATCCAATCGCCTTCGCATAATCGCCGTCCTTACGCGCCACCGGCACGTCCGTTGCACTCAGCCCGGTGCGAATGAACTGCATGATCGATTCGCTCGACACCTTGCCATTGTCACCCACGTCCCATTCGATCGGCATCGCCTTCAATGCCTGATTTGCGCGCCACCAATTGTCGGCGACGACCGCCACCCAATCGTCCGCCGCGACGACTTTTTTCACGCCGCGCATACCTTTGATCTTGGATTCGTCAAAACTTTTCAACTTGCCGCCGAACACCGGCACCTGTGCGATCGACGCATGCAGCATGCCCGGCAAAACCACGTCGGCCGCGAAGACCGGCTTGCCGACGGTTTTGTCGGGAATATCGAAACGCGGCGGCGATGTGCCGATCAATTTCCAATCTTTCGGGTCTTTGAGCTTCGGCTCCTTTGGCACGTCGAGCTTAGACGCAGCCGGCGCCAACTTAGCAAAAGTGGTGCTGCGATTGCTGGCCTTGTGGCTTACCACACTCTTCGCCACGGTTAGCTCTGCGGCAGGTACGCCCCACTCTTTAGCAGCGGCGGCGACCAGCATCTCGCGCGCGGCCGCGCCTGCCTTGCGAAGAAATTCATGGGAATCGCGGATCGCGCGGCTGCCGCCGGTGCTCATTGAACCGAACACGCGATTGCGTTTCACGTGTTCGTTCACCGAAGCGTATTCGGGCCGCACTTGGCTCCAGTCGCATTCCAGTTCCTCGGCAATCAACATCGGCAAGCCGGTGAAACTGCCCTGCCCCATTTCGGAACGGGCGATACGGATAATGATTGTGTCGTCAGGCTGGATAACGATCCAGTGTGTGACTTCGGGACTCGCGGCGGCAAAAGCCAATTGCGGCATACGCACGCCGACCATGAGGGCGCCGGTTACGGCGGCGGATTTAATTAGGAAACTACGACGATTGGTGTTGACGGGGTGGACGATTGCGTGGCCTAGGGCCAGGGCGATTGATTTTGTCATGATAGGTTCCTCGCTCACATCGATTTCGCGGCAAGATGAATGGCCTCGCGGATGCGCGCGTAGGTCCCGCAACGGCAGATATTGGTCATCGCATTGTCGATGTCGGCATCGCTCGGCTTCTTGTTCGCGCTCAATAGCGCCGCAGCCGCCATGACCTGGCCACTCTGGCAATAACCGCATTGGGGAACTTGCAACTGCACCCACGCTTGTTGCACCGGATGAGAACCGTCTTTGGACAAGGCTTCGATGGTGGTGATTTTTTTACCTTCCACAGACGACAGTGGTATCACGCAAGCGCGAATCGGCTGACCATCCAGATGCACAGTACAGGCGCCGCAAGCGGCGATACCGCAGCCATACTTGGTTCCGCGCAAACCCAACTCGTCGCGCAATACCCACAACAGCGGCATGTCGGCTTCGACATCGACGCTTACATCCTTGCCGTTTACGTTTAAAGTTGCCATTGTCCCTCTCCAAATTGCGGTGAAATAAAATTGAGCCGATTACATTGTGCGGTCATTTGGCGCGCCAATCAATCAGCGATTCGAGCGTAAGACGTTGCGAAAAGTTCAGTTTCGGCGCGTCATCGGTTTGATGTTGGGGTCCGTTCCTCACCCCCAACCTACACGCTACTTACCGACGGCTGCATGCCCGCGCGACGCTTAGGGTTAGCTCGGTTGTTTTGGTTAGGCTCGGCGCGAATCTTGATTTTTTAACGCGCGCTAAAAAAACGCCTATCAGACAGCCAAACCAACACCAAGCAACGAGCCTATCAAGTAAGTTGCGATACCGGCACACGCGCCGATCAGCAGCATTCTTAAGCCACTCCTGAACGCGCTGCGCCCGGTGAATAGGCTCAGCGCGCAACCAACCGCAAACAAGGCAACGCCGGCGAGGCCGATGGACCAAATTAGTTTCCCCGTACCTATCAAATAGGGCAGCAATGGAATCGCCGCACCGCCGGCGAACGCAAGGAATGACGCGATCGCAGCGCCTGCCGGTGAGCCGAGTTGGTCGATATTCAGTCCCAATTCTTCGCGCGCCAGGGTATCCAGCGCCCGCTGTGGATCGCTGGTCATGTTTGACGCCAGGCGATGGGCTTCCGCCTCAGGCATACCTCGCGCTGCGTAGATCAGCGCGAGTTCAGCGGTTTCCTCTTCGGGATAGAGCGCGAACTCTTCACGCTCCAGGCCGATTTGATATTCGTACATTTCGCGCTGTGAACGCACGGAGACATATTCCCCGGCAGCCATGGAAAAAGCGCCTGCTAACAATCCTGCAATGCCGGAGAGCAACACGATTTTCGGTTCGCTGCCGGCGCCGACGACACCGAGAATTAAGCCGGCGTTCGACACCAGCCCGTCATTTACGCCGAACACGGCGGCGCGCAGATTTCCGCCATGAGCAATGCCGCGATGACGCCCGCCCACTTCGTCGACGTGCTGCGGCATGTCATGTCCCGTCCCCGCGCCGAGGTAAACCGACAGGCCGCGCACTTTGGTCGCCGCTAAAATCGGCTTGATCGCGCGCGGATTGAAACGCCGAATCAACCAGCCGACGATGCGCGTGCGCAGACCCGGCGTGAACGCCGCTGGCAAGACCGTACCGGCGCTAAGCATTTTTTGCATCCACAATCCGGCTTGACGTTCAGCGGCTGTGGCCAAATCAAGAAAGAGCGATTGGCGCGAACCATCTTCGCGCGCCGCGAGGCGTCGATAAAGATAGGCGGAAGACATTTCTTCGCGCCAACCTTCGACGCCGTCCGATTGATCCTGGTGGGAATTGGTCATTATATTGTTTACGATTAGTTGCGTGATTTTCTCACATTGCCGGCATTCGGCGCTAATGCTGGTTTGGCACGGAACACGCCGTTCCGTCATCCCCATTCTAGTCTGGGGCAGTCGCCGACGCCTCCGCCCAAGTCGGCGGTTGACAGCCCTCCCGGGTGATATTGATAGCTGCGCAGCGACGTGCGTGTTGTAGCGCGCGTTCGACGACCCGTCGCGTTGGTGCTCGCGAGCACAATGTTTGGAGCGATTTGTCACGAACTAGCGATGCGACGAACCCGGCAAAAAAGCAATCGCCGGCGCCGACCGTATCGACAACCGTAACAATATCGGCCGGCTGAAAAATTTCATCCGCGGCGCTCAGTGCCCACGCGCCACCGGCGCCCATGGTCACGATTATAAGCTTGCAGGTTTCATCTAACAGTGTTCGCGCGGCATCGTTTGGCGCTTCGGTAAAACCTAGGTGTCGCAAATCTTCGTCGCTGACTTTGGCCATGTCCGCGCTGCTGATCGCGGCGCGCGCTGCATCGCGATAGGCGCCGGGCAACACGCCCATGCTGTGTGCGACGTGCATGCGCATGTTGACGTCCAGCGTGCAAAGGATGCCGCGGCTCCGCGCGCTGTGTTGAGCGGCAATAATCGTCTGGTGATCGGGCGGGACGAGGGCCAATCCGCC
>JANNFT010000037.1:0-14162 GCA_031380185.1 Pseudomonadota bacterium | reverse complement strand
CATTGCCGAGATCGTTGATTGCGACGATTTGCAATTCGCTGGTGCGCTTGGCCTCATATAACGCGCGCAGGATGTTGCGGCCGATGCGGCCATAACCGTTAATTGCTACCTTGATTGCCATTGCTCTCTCCAGATGCTTTTATTGAATGACAGCTTGCGCGGTTTTAACAACATTGTCGACCGTGAATCCAAAAAATTTGAACAACTCGCTTGCGGGGGCTGATTCGCCGAAACGGTCGATGCCGACCACCGCGCCCTCCAACCCGACATATTTGCGCCAATAATCGCTCACACCGGCCTCAATCGCGACGCGCGGCACGGCGCGCGGCAAGACATATTCCTTATACATTGATTCTTGCCGATCGAACACCTCCGCGCAAGGCATGGATACCACGCGCACGTAAACGCCCGCTTCGGCAAGCGCTTTCTGCGCGCCCATGGCGAGTTGCACTTCCGAGCCCGTGGCGATCAAGATGGCTTTCGGCTGGCGGTTTTTCGCGTCCGACAAGATGTAACCACCTTGACCGATATTGACGATAGCCGACGGATCGCGCGGCTGATAAGGCAGGTTTTGCCGCGACAAGATCAGACAGGTCGGGCCATCCTCGCGCTCGATCGCCGAGGTCCAAGCCATCGCGGTTTCCACCGTATCGCACGGACGCCACACGTCTAACTGCGGAATCAAGCGCAAGCTCGACACATGTTCGACCGATTGATGGGTAGGACCGTCCTCGCCGAGGCCGATGGAATCGTGAGTGAAGACAAAGATGTTGCGTAGCTTCATCAACGCCGCCATACGCAACGCGTTGCGTGAATAATCGGCAAAGGTCAGAAACGTGCCCGTGTACGGAATGAATCCGCCGTGCAACGCCATGCCGTTGGTGATTGCGGCCATGGCGAATTCGCGCACGCCGAAATTGATGTAATTGCCAGGATTGTCCTTAGTCATGGCCTTCGAGCCAGACCAGTTGGTGAAGACGCTTCCCGTAAGGTCGGCGGAGCCGCCAACGAAGCCGGGCAATTCCGGCGCGAGGGCTTCGATGACCTGTTGCGAGGCCTTGCGTGTGGCGAGGCTTTCGGCTTTTTCGTTTTGTTTCGATAGCAGGGACATTACCATTTTGTCCCACCGCTCGGGCAAACTATTTGAAAGGCGCTGCTCACAGGCCCGCGCCAATACTGGATCAGAAGCACTGTATGCCTGGAACGCCTTATTCCATGCGGCTTCCAATGCAACGCCATTTTCCCGCCCATCCCATGCGGCGTAAAGGTCTTTGGGTATTTCAAACGGTGCATGATTCCAACCGAGTGCGGCGCGGGTTGCGGCGATTTCTTTCTCGCCGAGTGGTGAACCATGAGTCGCGTCCGTGCCTTGTTTGGTCGGCGCGCCTTTGCCGATGATGGTTTTGCAGCAAATCAAGGTTGGCTTGGCCGATTGCGATTTAGCTTGTTTAATCGCGGCGTTGACGGCGTCGATGTCGTGGCCGTCGACGTTTGCGATCACGTCCCAACCGTAAGCCTCGAAGCGTTTCGGCGTGTCGTCGGTGAACCAGCCTTTCACTTCGCCGTCGATGGAAATGCCGTTGTCGTCATAAAAGCAAATCAATTTACCCAGGCCGAGCGTTCCGGCGAGGGAGCAAGCCTCGTGAGAAATGCCCTCCATCAAACAGCCGTCGCCAAGAAAAACATAGGTGTGGTGATCGACGATGCGGTGCCCTGGACGGTTAAATTCGGCCGCGAGCGATTTCTCGGCGATCGCCATGCCGACGGCGTTGGCAATGCCTTGGCCGAGCGGGCCGGTGGTGGTTTCTACGCCGGGGGTCATGCCGTATTCGGGGTGGCCCGGTGTTTTTGAGTGAAGTTGGCGAAAATTCTTTATTTCGTCGATCGGCAAATCGTAGCCGGTCAAGTGAAGCAAGGCGTAGAGCAACATCGAGCCGTGGCCGTTCGAAACAACAAATCGATCGCGGTTCGGCCATTTCGGATTGCTCGGATTGTGTTTAAGATGCAGCCGCCACAACACCTCGGCGATGTCTGCCATGCCCATCGGCATGCCGGGATGGCCGGATTTGGCTTTCTCCACCGCGTCCATGGCAAGGGCGCGAAGGGCGTTGGAAAGTTCTTGTCGGGTGGGGGTTGCCACGGGTTTCTCGGCGGGAAAATTCATAATTATCCTTCAAACGGAAGAAACGTGCTATTCGGTTGTCATCCTTCGCGTTGCTCAGGATGACAGGAAGGGGATTAACCAGCCCGTTTGCGCTGTTCGTTCAGCTTCAAAATCATCGGCGTAAGAATCAACTGCATCGCCAATTCTTGTTTTCCACCGGGAACAACAATGCAGTTCGCCCGCGACATGAACGAATCGTGAATCATCGACAGCAAATAGGGAAAATCAATACCCTTCGGGTTACGAAAGCGAATCACCACGAAGCTCTCGTCGGCGCTCGGAATGTCTCGGGCGACGAAAGGGTTGCTGGTGTCCACCGTGGGCACGCGCTGAAAATTGATGTGCGTGCGCGCGAACTGCGGCACGATGTAATGCACGTAATCGTGCATGCGCCGTAAAATGGTTTGCGTTACCGCCTCGGTCGAATAGCCGCGCATTTTGGTGTCGCGGTGCATTTTCTGAATCCACTCGAGATTGACGATGGGCACGACGCCAATGAGCAAATCCGCATAACGTCCGGCATCGGTATCGCCGTCCGCGACCGAACCGTGCAGCCCCTCGTAAAACAGGGCTTCCGTGCCCGCGTCGATCGGTTCCCACGGCGTGAAGGTGCCGGGTTTCTGCCCGAATGGCGCAGCTTCTTCCTCGTCATGCAAATAGCGCCGCACCTTGCCCGTGCCTTTCTCGCCATACTCCTTGAACAACTGCTCGATTTCGCCGAACAGATTCGCCTCAGGCCCGAAATGGCTAATGGGACGTCCGCCGTTCTCCTCGGATTTCGCGATTGCTTTTTTCATCTCCTCGCGGTCGAATCGATGGTAACTATCGCCCTCGATGAATGTCGCTTTGATGCCTTCGCGCCGAAAAATGTGGGTGAAAGTATTTTTGACGGAGGTCGTACCGGCGCCGGAAGATCCGGTGACGGCGATTACTGGGTGTTTAATGGACATAACGGCCTTGCGTGATTGACACAGTCGTTGCGCTTAATTCTCAAAAGACCTATCCCCTCTCCCCAAAAGGGCGAGGGAGAAATTCTACTGCACAAATAAATTCCGCACATTGAATAACGGTGACTTGAACGTTTCCATCGCCGGCTCGCTGTGATAACTCACCACCCGTTCAACCTCGTTCTTTGACCCGAGGATCACCGGCACGCGTTGATGCAGCGCCGCGGGTTGAATGTCGAGGATGCGCTCATGTCCGGTGGATGCGGCGCCACCCGCCTGCTCAATGATCAAAGCCATCGGGTTTGCTTCGTACAACAACCGCAAACGTCCCGGTTTACTCGGGTCCTTGGTGTCGCGCGGATACATGAAAATTCCACCGCGATTCAGGATACGATGCACTTCCGCGACCATGGACGCGATCCAGCGCATATTGAAATTCGCCGCGCGCGGACCAGCCGCGCCCTCCAAGCATTCGGAGACATAACGTCGCACCGGCTCCGCCCAGAAACGCTGGTTGGAACTGTTGATCGCGAATTCGCGGGTATCTACGGGAATCTTCATATCGACGTGGGTCAAAATATATTCTCCGAATTCGCGGTCGAGGGTAAAACCGTGGACACCGTCGCCGAGCGTCAGCACCAACATCGTGCTTGGGCCGTAGACCGCATAACCGGCGCAGACTTGTTCGCTCCCCGGCCGCAGGAAATCGGCGGCCGTTGGGTTCACACAATCGGCCGGGCAGCGCAACACGGAGAAAATCGTCCCGACCGAAATGTTCACGTCGGCGTTGGAGGAGCCATCGAGGGGATCGAAAATGAGCAGATAGTTGCTGCGCTGGTAATCGTGAACGATGGCATAGACATCCTCCATTTCCTCGGACACCAGACCGGCAAGATTCCCCGAACGTTCGGCGAAATCGATCATGATTTGATTAGAAACGACATCAAGCTTCTTCTGCTGCTCGCCGTGAACATTCACCGCTTCCGCGTCGCCTAGGTAATCCGCGACGGCGCCTTTACTGATGGCTATCGCAATATTCTTACAGGCGCGAGACACATTGTTGATCAGGGACACCAAGGCGTCGTCAATAGCGCTACAGAGTCGCTTTTGCTCGATCAAATATCGAGCAAAATTCAAACCTCGATTCATTTTTATTTTCTCCTCGATGCGTGGCCCGATTGCGTTCACTTGCTTAGCTGTTCCCCTGAACGAACACCCGGCTGGCTAATATATCCTCGGCCTCGATAGTCATCAATTCGGCAGGTTCGAGCGGAACGTCCTTGCGGGCAAAGAGTCGATTCGCTTGCCGCAACTGGATTCTATCCAGGGCATTGCGCATCGAGCGGGCGTTGGCAAAATGCGGCTGCTGCATGCGCTTCTCTATGTAGCCGGTGAATGCGGATACGGCCGCTTGACTGAAGCGATACTCGTTCTTTTTCAGCATCAACAGCGTAATCGCCATCAACTCATCGGGTTGATAGTCGGGAAAATCGATGTGATGGGCGATGCGCGAGGACATGCCGGGATTGCTGCGGAAAAACGTCTCCATGCGATCTTTGTAGCCTGCCAATATCACCACCAAATCGTCGCGCTGATTTTCCATCACTTGCAGCAAAATCTCGATTGCTTCCTGGCCGTAATCACGTTCGTTTTCCGGGCGATACAGGTAATACGCCTCATCGATGAACAAGACGCCGCCCATCGCCTTCTTGAGGACTTCTTTGGTCTTCGGCGCCGTGTGACCGATATATTGGCCTACCAAATCGTCGCGCGTTACCGCGACGAGATGGCCTTTACGCACGTAGCCAAGGCGATGGAGTATCTCGGCCATGCGTAATGCCACCGTGGTTTTGCCGGCGCCGGGATTGCCGCTGAAGCTCATGTGCAAAGATGGGGCATTGACCTGCAAGCCAATATTGGCGCGGGCTTTGGCGACGACCAGCAGCGCGGCAATTTCTCGGATACGGGTTTTTACCGGCTTGAGACCCACCAATTCCGCGTCGAGCTTGTCGAGCACGTCGGCGGCATTGGATTCGCGGAAGATTGCTGCAAGGTCGATGCTGGCGGATTGGCTGGGATCGGTCATGGCGTTGATGATTTCGACAGTCAGCGGTTGCAGTCGCATGGCGGATGCAAGAACGATTTGTCGTCCCCGCGAAAGCGGGGACTCATTAGGCGACTAACATGGATTCCCGCTTTCGCGGGAATGACAAATTTCGAGGTTCTATCCACTTTTACGCGTGATTAGTAGCGACTACCGCTTGGCTTATCCGTCGCATAACTGCGAACGGTGTATCGAATATTCCGTCCCTGCGCCTCTTGTCGCATCAAACCAAACCCCGGCTCTTCTCTCGGCCGATTGACGATGAACGACAGGCGCTGGGTTTCAAAACCCAGGGTCGAATCGAACGCATTGATCTTGATGTACAAATCACTATGGGCTTGGCGGCAGGCGGTCACTTCAAACATGATTCCCGCTGTGTCTTTGATATCGAACATCGGGTTGCCCCACATTTCCCAATAAGTGTTGCGCGGATGGGGATCGTCGGTGTATTCGATCGACAATGCCCAGCCCTGATTCAGCGCATATTGTATTTGCGCTTTGATTTCATCTTCGGTGAAGTCGGGTAAAAAAGAAAATGTGCCTTGGGTGATTCGCATAAGTATCTCTCCGTTAAGTTCCCTCCCTATCAAGCCTGTCCTGAGTAGCGCCGAAGGAGGGTGTTTCACTTCGCTAGGAAGCCGTGGGTGTTGCCACGTAATCCACCGTGTCGGTACTCGCGTAGTTAAAGCTAATGTCCTTCCACGTATCGAGCGCGGCTTTGAGCGGCGTACACCATTTTGCGGCTTTGTCGAGAATGTCCGGGCCTTCGTTCCAGATGTCTTTACCCTCGTTACGCGCTTGGATCATCGCTTCGAGCGCGACTCGGTTCGCCGTCGCACCCGCCTGCACGCCCATGGGATGACCGATGGTGCCGCCGCCAAACTGCAACACGACGTCTTCGCCGAGATAGTGGATGAGCTGATGCATTTGTCCCGCGTGGATGCCGCCGGAGGCGACCGGCATGACTTTGCGCAGGCCCGCCCAGTCTTGGTCGAAAAACAGACCGTGGCTTAAGTTTTGCGGTGTATGGGTTTCACGCAGCGTATCGTAAATGCCGGCGATGACGGCCGGATCGCCCTCGAGTTTGCCGACGACGGTGCCGGCATGAATGTGATCGACTCCGGCCATGCGCATCCATTTTGAAATCACGCGGAACGATACGCCGTGATTTTTCTGGCGCGTGTAGGTGCTGTGTCCGGCGCGGTGCAGATGCAGGATCATGTCGTTTTTGCGCGACCATTTCGCCATCGACTGAATTGCCGTGTAGCCGATCACCAGGTCGATCATAATGATGTTCGAACCCAAATCCCGCGCGAATTCGGCGCGCTCATACATATCTTCCATGGTTCCGGCGGTGACGTTCAGGTAATGGCCTTTCACTTCGCCGGTTTCCGCGCAGGCTTTGTTGACGGCCTCCATCACGAACAAGAAGCGATCGCGCCAATGCATGAACGGCTGCGAGTTGATGTTCTCGTCGTCCTTGACGAAATCAAGCCCGCCTTTCAACGCCTCGTAAACGACGCGACCATAGTTTTTGCCCGACAATCCTAACTTCGGTTTGGTGGTCGCGCCGAGCAGCGGACGGCCGAATTTATCGAGCCGTTCGCGCTCCACCACGATCCCAGTTGGCGGGCCTTGGAATGTTTTCAAATATGCCACGGGAATACGCATGTCTTCCAGCCGCAATGCCCTGATTGGCTTAAAACCGAACACGTTGCCGATGATCGAGGCTGTCAAGTTAGCGATCGATCCCTCCTCGAATAGTGCGAGATCGTAAGCAATGTAGGCGAAATATTGACCCGGCGCCCCAGGCACGGGATCGACTCGATACGCCTTAGCGCGATAGTTGTCACAAGCCGTAAGGCGATCGGTCCAGACCACGGTCCACGTTGCCGTCGACGATTCGCCTGCGACCGCGGCAGCAGCCTCAATGGCATCAACGCCGTCCTGCGGCGTGATGCGGAACACGGCGAGAATATCGGTATCTTTCGGCGTGTAGTTCTCGTCCCAGTAACCCATCTTCGCATAAGGCATGACACCGGATTTGTAGCGATCGGCAATCGGTAGCGGTGCATTCATGGTGTTCTCATTTAACAATGTATGGCTGAATGCTACGAAGAATAACGCATAAGAAATATTCACGTCTTTTGATTATAATGATAAGCAATACTTATCTATCTATGTCGATATGCTTCATTTCACCTTTCGGCAATTGCAAATTTTCGAAGCCGTCGCGCGCCATCTGAGTTATTCCCGTGCCGCGGAAGAACTGCATCTGACGCAACCGGCGGTGTCGATGCAAATGCGCGAGTTGGAAGGAAATGTTGGCCTCGCAATGCTGGAGCAAATCGGGAAAAAGATTTTTCTCACGCAGGCGGGCGAGGAACTCAATCGACGCAGCCGCGACATTCTTGTTCGCCTCGCCGAAACCCGCACCGTGCTTGAAACGATGAAGGGTATCGACCATGGCCGCCTCAACATTGCGGTGGTCAGCACGGCGAAATATTTCGCGCCGAAATTGCTCGCGTTATTTTGTCAGCGCTTCACCGGCGTGACGCTCAATCTGGCCGTCAGCAATCGCGAAGAAGTTTTACATCGATTGACGGAAAACCAAACCGATCTCGCCATCATGGGCCAGCCTCCCGAGGGGCTGGACGCGGAAAAGGAAGCCTTTGCCTATCATCCGCTCGGCATCATCGCGCCGCCTGGACACCCATTCGCTAACGCAAAAAAAATTCCGCTCCACGACCTGATGAATGAAACTTTTTTGATTCGCGAACCGGGCTCCGGAACGCGTAATGTGTTCGAGCGACTGCTCGCCAGCCATCGTCTGCGGGCGGAGCGCACGCTGCAAATGGATAGCAACGAAACGATCAAGCAGGCCGTCATGGCCGGCATGGGCATCGCGCTGTTGTCGCTGCACACCATCGGCTTGGAATTGGAGGCGAATCGCCTCGCAATCCTCGATGTGGAATCGCTGCCCGTCATGCGCCGCTGGTACATAGCGCATCGCACCGGCAAACGCCTTTCGCCGGCGGCCGTGGCGTTCCGGCAATTTTTGTTGGAAGAAGGCGCGGTATTGCTTGGTCAAGCTCCTGAAATAGCTAAGGATGCATCGCGCCAGAAGGCAAGCGTGAAGCGCGTCCCAGGCAATAGTGCCGGGAAAGGCAATGGCCCAAGGCCACCCCGGCGGGCTGCCGCTCGTGGCAAGGCAAAAATCTAGACCCACGATGCCATTCCGTGTCGAGGCCTTTGCAGCCGCACTGCACTGGCGCATACTATTTGTGTTAAAAAATATCCGGTCGCGAAAGTTGAAAATGAAAACGGCAAGAGAGCGCAAATACCAGTGGTCAGTGCATCGGGTGTTGATTGGAATCGCGGCACTGCTCGCCGCTTCAATTTCATTTGCCGACGCGTTGCCGGAAATAGACGTAACCAGCGCAGCCGCGCAAATTCGGGAAAAGCAAGTCAAAGTCCTAGACGTGCGCGAGCCTGCGGAGTTTGCGACGGGGGTGATTCAAGGCGCGGTGCTTATTCCGCTCGGCCAAGTGGAGAAACGTCTGGCGGAATTGGATGGCTTTAAGAATCAGCCGATGTACGTGGTGTGCGGTTCGGGTGGTCGTTCGGCTCAAGCGATTAAGGTATTGAGCAAAAATGGTTTTACGCAGTTGACGAACATCAAAGGCGGGATGAATGCTTGGCGCAAGGCTAAGTTGCCGGTAGTGGCGCCTTAGGTTGAGCGACTTACCGACAAGTTTAGAACTGTAATTCCCGAGAAAGCGGGAATTACAGCTAAAGCCTATTGCGCACCCAAGTTTTCCATTCAGCAAACAGCGACGGTTGCAAGCTCGCAATCACCGAGCGATTCCAAGTGTCGCCGCTCCAAAAATCGTCCGTGTTGAAGGTGGCCATTTGCCCGCCGGCTTCGCTTAGGATCAGACTCCCGGCGGCGTAGTCCCATAGTTTTTGGCCGCCGTGCAAATAAAGATTGAATCTTCCCGCCGCGACGTAACACCATTCCAACGTGGCGGCGCCGAAGTTGCGTTGCGATGAGAAAGGCGGTTTTTCCGCCAGCGCTAACCGCAATGGGCCGGGAAGGCGCTTGAAATCGACTTCCGCAACGGCTTCTCGCAATGTCAGCGAGCGTTCGTGAATCGGCAATTCGACGCCGTTCAAATAAGCGCCGCAACCGCGTTCGGCGTAAAACGCCTCTTCCGCAACGGGATCATAGACGACGCCCAACACCGGCCAATGGTTTTGCAATAGCGCGACGGACACGGCGAAATAGGGAATGCCGTTGACGAAATTCGAGGTGCCGTCGATGGGGTCGACGCACCAGATGCCTTCGTTGCCATGCTTCCACAATTCCAGGTGTTCGTGGTCCTTCATTTCCTCTCCGAGCAATGGGCAATCGCGGATGGCGGTGAGCTCTTTGCGCAAGGCATTTTGCGCTGCGATGTCGGCTTGGGTTAGCAAACTGCCGTCGGTTTTGCGCTCGTGGGCAACTTTGAGATAACGCGGCATCACTTCTTCGCGCGCAACTTTTTTTACGGCGGCGATCGTCGCCAACAGCATAGGGGAGATTTGTTGCGCGGGCGCGGATTCCATACGTTATGTGGCTCGTACCGCGAGTTTGGCGGCGGCGAACAACGGATAGATCACTACTTGGCGTCGGTGTATCGGCGGGGTAGATACTTGTGGGGTGGCCACTCGAACTTACAACTGAAGTTGGTTGATATCGCTATGATAACATGGCCAAACCGTCCAATTCCTTAAGAACATGGCGATCACGCGTTTGTTTTGTCCCATTAATCTCGCCCATCGCGCTCAAGCAAATCTTACTAGCGGCGCCGCCCATCATGCGATCCGCGTGCTGCGCTTGAAGCGCGGCGACGAGGTCCGGCTTTTTAATGGCGAGGGCGGCGAATACGAGGCAAGCATTCATCGCGTCGACAAAGATAGCGTGACGGTCGATATCGGCCGCCATCACGACAGCGAACGGGAATCGAAATTGCGCGTGTGTCTCGCCCAGGCGATCACCACCGGCGACAAGATGGACTACACTTTGCAGAAGGCCGTGGAGCTTGGCGTAGCGCGCATTCAACCGTTGCAGACCAATCGCGCCGTGGTGCGTTTGAACCAAGAGCGCGCCGAAAAAAGACTGCAACATTGGCAAAACGTTGTCATTTCTGCCTGTGAGCAATGCGGCCGCAACACCGTGCCGCGAGTCGCGAATATTTTGCCGTTTGAAGAGTGGGTGGCAACGACCGATCCGGCGATGATGCGATTCATGCTTTCGCCATACGCAGAACAATCCCTGAGGGACTGCCCAAAGCCGAGCGGCGAAGTCAGCTTGGTCATCGGCCCCGAGGGCGGACTTAACCAAGCTGAGGTTGCCTTTGCGCAAGTAAAGGGTTTCTCGTCCGTGCGCATGGGGCCGCGGGTATTGCGGACGGAAACGGCGCCATTGGTGGCGTTGGCGGCTATGCAGGTTTTATGGGGCGATTTTTAAGGCTTCCTAAACTATGTGTCGCCGTTGCCTTTAGAATACCCAACTTAACTGACTCACGCACCCATGGCAAAATCCGATTCGTTCGTTTCCTCGTTCCGTTTGGCGGCGCCGTACATCCATACGTTTCGCGGCAAGATCTTCGTGATCGCCTTTGGCGGTGAAGTAGTGCAGGGCGGCAAGTTCGTCGCGTTGGTGCATGATCTTAATTTGCTCGAGAGTTTGGGGGTGCGATTGGTGTTGGTGCACGGCACACGGCCGCAAATCGAGGCACGCCTTAAGAAAACCAATCATCAATCCAGCTTCGTTAGGGGACTGCGCGTAACCGATTCGGAAACGCTGGCCGTGGTTAAGGAAGCAAACGGCACGGTGCGTGTCGAAATCGAAGCGCTGCTTTCGATGGGTTTACCAAACTCGCCGATGGCCGGTTCCGACATTCGCGTTGCGAGCGGAAATTCCGTTACGGCGCGCCCGATGGGCGTGATCGACGGCGTCGATCTGCAACACACCGGCGTCGTGCGCAAAATTGACGTGGACGGAATCAAGCGTCGTCTCGAGGACGAAGAAATCGTGTTGCTTTCCCCGCTCGGTTATTCGCCGACCGGTGAAGTGTTTAACCTAGCGCTGGAAGACGTTGCCACCAGCGCCGCCATCGCGCTCAAAGCCGACAAACTCATCTTTTTGATGGATGGCCCCGGCATGCTTGATAAGCGCGGCAAACTATTGAGCGAAATTACCGCCCAGGAAGCGGAAGCCGAACTGGCGAAGAATAACAAACAGCCGGAAGATATTCGTCTCTACGTTCCATGCGCGATTCGTGCTTGCAAGGAAAGCGTCGGCCGCTGTCACATCATCGACCGCAATATTGACGGCGGACTGCTGTCGGAGTTGTTCACGCGCGCCGGCATCGGCACGATGGTCACGCGCGATCCACTGGAAAAATTACGCACTGCGACGATTCAAGACGTGGGCGGCATCATTCGATTGATCGAACCACTCGAAACAGAAGGTATTCTGGTGAAGCGCTCCCGCGAGCAGATCGAAGTGGAAATCAACAATTTTTCCGTGCTTGAATACGACAGCGCGATTATCGGTTGCGTGGCATTCTTTCCTTTCCAGGGCGAAAAGGCGGCGGAACTCGCTTGTCTTGCGGTGGATCCGGTCTACCGCAACCTCGGCCGTGGCGACACGCTACTTACTCACATCGAAACTCGAGCGAAGAAATCCGGTATCCGCAACCTGTTCGTGCTTTCGGCGCGCAGTTTTCAATGGTTCATCGAGCGCGGTTTCGAAGAGACTACGGTTGATCTGTTACCGGATCAGAAACAACAAAGTTATAGCTACGAACGCCGCTCCAAAGTTTTTGTGAAGCGCTTGATCGGCAAAAAATGAACTGGGAAAGATTATGACGCGGATGATTCAATGTGTAAAACTGCAACGAGAAGCGGAAGGGCTTGATTTTCCGCCGTATCCGGGCGCGCTGGGTAAACGAATTTACGAAGGCGTTTCCAAAGAGGCATGGAAGGGTTGGGTGGATTACCAAAAGATGTTGATTAACGAGAATCGGCTCAACCTAGCCGATATCAAGGCGCGGAAATATTTGGAGCAGCAAATGGAAAAACATTTCTTCGGTGATGGCGCCGAGCAAGTATCCGGTTACGTGCCGCCTGCCAAATAACGCCTACCACTGTGCGACTGGTGTGCTAGCGTCAGCCTATGCGGGGTTCGACGCAATTGACAGTCGGAAATGGGAATCGTATGGGGCTCGCGACTCGAACTTTGCTGGTATTGCGACAGGCAATCAACCACGCAACCTAAAAATAGGGTGCGACGGGCGTTAGGTGGATTTTTCTGCCAGGACTTGTTCGATGCCAATGGTTGGCGCGGTCGGCTTGGCGCTTATCGCGCCGGTTTGGTCCCGACCCTCGAGTTTTCCTTGAGCGCGGTGCAGATCCTGTTGCAGGGCGTTAATGCGAGCGCGGTGCAAGTCGCATTCCCGTTCCAGTTGATCGTAGCGACTACGCCAACTTTCGAAGAATGATTGGAACTTCCGTTCTTCTCGCCCGCCGCGAACGATCCACGCCGTCACAAAACCGATGGTGAAACACACAACAAGGCTCAGCGCTGTCTGAATGACGATAGCGATCAAAATTGCATCCTTAGCCCGGACGTTTTAACCTGTCCTTTTGAATGATTGGCGCTGGCATTGGTGGTTGACGATTGGGTCGCGGCGGCGTTTTGCGGGTCTTCCAACAAACTAACTTGCAATTCATTAATGAATTGCCCCTCAGCGCCCACCAGTTGTGCTAACTTGCGGCCAGCCGAAAGACGCGACTCGACATCTGGGACGCGCCCAAATATCAACACGTTCATCCCGCTTACGCTTATTTCGCCGGCGCGAAGCTGGTCAACCCGTGGCGGGAACCATTTGAGCACCGAATCAAACCAAGGGGTGACCATAATTCCGGGCTGAACTACGAGATTATCTTCAATTATGTCGTGCCCGTAGATTTCCCCAGTGCGCTCCAGTACAGTTTGATGGGCGGATTCGTTAGGCAACATACCGCGCAAGACAGCCTTGCCATCGACCAGTTTAAGACTTAACGTCACGGGCACCAGGATGTCTCCTTTTACCAGGGCGCGTTCTTTTGGCTTGCTGGATGTCAGTTTGGCGTTTGCCGGCGACAAATACAATTCAAGATAAAGGCGTCCCGCAATCGAAACACCTAAAATAAGCAGGAACGCACAAATACCGAGGGAAACGACGGCGCGTTCGTTGAGGTTTTGTAAACGCGCTGGCGCTGCGCGACCGTGGGGCGGCGTGAGTATCAAGTTCATATTTGCCTCTTGTTACCAGCCGAGTTGAGCGCAATCAAGCTTTTTATTCTTATTCTTTTTTTATCTAGACCGATTATAAATCAATTTTTGACGCAATTGCACCACCTCGTACTAGAGCATTTCAAGCTCACTTTGACGGTGTAACCATTTCTCTTCTAGTTCATTGAGCTTGGCCGCAACCTCCACCTGTTGGCGCAACGCAAGTTTCAACGCTTCTTTGCCGGCATCGGCATAAATATTTTCCGAGTTAAGCAAATCAGTCAGGCGAAGCTTTTCGCGGTTAAGTTTTTCCATTTCTTTCTCGATCGCACGCAGCGCACTTTCTAACGGCCGCCGTTGCGCCGCGCGCGCGTTGCGGACTTCCGCTTGCTGCTTTTTCTGTTCCTTGCGATCAATGGCTTTAGCGCTCGGGGGCGGCACATTTTTGTTGCTCGTAGCGTCAGCCGCGGACGCATGGGTCTGATTGAGCCAATCGCGATAGTCGTCGAGATCGCCATCGAATTCTTTCACTTCGCGATTGGCAACCAGCAACAGCACTTCCGTCGTGGTTTTTAGCAAATGGCGATCGTGCGAAACCACAACGATCGCGCCCTCATACTC
>JANNFT010000030.1:0-4398 GCA_031380185.1 Pseudomonadota bacterium | reverse complement strand
TGATCAATGGACCCGAGTCGTTCAAGCCCGATGGCAAATTCATACTCGGCGAAGCGCCCGAACTGAAAAACATTTACGTCGGCCCCGGCTTTAACGCCTTCGGCATCGCCTCGGCCGGCGGCGCCGGGCGCGCGCTGGCGGAATGGATCGCGGGCGGTGAAGCGCCGATGGATCTATGGCCGGTGGACATCCGCCGTTTTGGTAAGCCGCATCAATCCGTCGACTGGGTTCGGACGCGCACCTTGGAAGCCTACGGAAAACACTACACCATGGCGTGGCCCTTCGAAGAGCATGACAGTGGCCGGCCGCTGCGTGCGTCACCGCTGTACGCCCGGCTTAAGGAAAACGGCGCGGTGTTCGGCGAGAAGATGGGTTGGGAACGAGCGAATTGGTTTGCGCCAGCCGGTATTGCGGCTAAGGATAGTTATTCTTATGGGCGGCAGAACTGGTTCGCGCACGTCGGCGAGGAGCATCGCGCCTGTCGCGAAGCGGTGGCGCTGTTCGACCAATCGTCATTCGCTAAATTTATCCTGGTGGGAAAGGATGCCGAGCGCGCGTTGCAATGGATCTGCGCCAACGATATCGCCAAGCCCACCGGCAGCCTCGCCTACACGCAAATGCTCAATCGGCGCGGCGGCATCGAATGCGATCTCACCGTTGCGCGAGTCGCCATCGACGAGTTTTACATTGTCACCGGCACCGGCTTTGCGACCCATGATTTTTCCTGGATAGAACGGAATATTCCGGACGATTGCGATGCGCGCTTGAGCGACGTGACGTCTAGCTACGCCGTTCTAGCGCTGATGGGTCCGCGCGCGCGCGATGTCTTATCCGCCGTAACCGATACAGACGTCAGCAATAATGCTTTTCCCTTCGCGACCTTTCAGAATATCCACATCGCCGGCGCGCCGGTACGCGCCCTGCGCGTGACCTATGTCGGCGAGCTCGGCTGGGAATTGCACGTAGCGGCCGAGTTCACATTGCGCGTTTTCGATGCGCTGTTGCATGTCGGAGAACCGCATGGAATAAGGCTCGCAGGCTATCGTTCGATCGAATCGCTACGCCTCGAAAAGGGCTATCGGGCGTGGGGCAGCGACATCGGCCCGGACCATACGCCATTGGAAGCGGGCTTGGCATGGGCGGTCAAGTTGAAGAAAGATATTCCTTTTCTCGGTGACAAAGCGCTGCGCGCACAACTAAATCACTCGCTAAAAAAACGCTTGGTCTGCTTTACGGTTGACGATGCCGCCACCGTGCTGCTCGGCCGCGAAACGATCTACCGTGACGGTGAACGGGTGGGCTGGCTTTCCAGCGCCGGCTGGGGGTACACTGTGAACAAGAACATCGGCTATGGCTATGTACGGCGTGCCGAAGGCGTGAGCGACGAATGGCTGCAATCGGGAAATTATGAATTGGAAGTGGCGAGCGAGCGCCTATCCGCCGAGTTGCATCTCGCGCCGCTATTCGATCCCGCGTCAAGACGAATTCGTGGTTAAGTTTTTTGCCGGTAGTCTTGTCTAACTTTATCGAAAGGACTGACCATGTCCGTTGCAAGAGTCACCGAAATCATCGCCTCTTCCAAGAAAAGCTTTGAGGACGCTGTAAGCATAGGGATCGCCCGTTCCGCGAAGACGCTGAAGAACGTTGAAGGTGCGTGGATCCAGGACCAAAAAGTCCTCGTCGACAGTAAAGGCAAAATCAGCGAATACCGCGTCACGCTGAAAGTGACGTTTGTGCTGAAGGATTAATTGGCGACTCTTAATTAATTGTCATTCCAAGTTACCTGTGTCGGCGCGGCCGACACCGCACACGGAGCATGAACCGGCTGCGCGCTCGCCCCTCCCTTTTGTAAAGGGAGGTTGGGAGGGATTTGGTGGCGAACGCTCACGATAGTAGCCTGAAAATCCCCCTCAATCCCCGTTTAATGACATAAGTACACGGCCCAAGGCCAGTGGCTAGCCTAGGGCTACCCAGAATGCTGCCAGGGGCTGGCCTTGGGCCACTAGAAAAAGGGGGAAGGGCTACGATGCCAAGGCCCTGTGGATAATTAAGTTCATGGAAAGCTGCCTGAGTCGACGTTACGGATACTGCACACGAACCATGCACGATGTAAGTTCTCGCCATCCCTTCAACGTGTCATCCTGAGCAACGCGAAGGATCTGCTGTTACGACGCACAAAGCAGATCCTTCACTTCATTCAGGATGACATTTTAGAGGCACAATCGCGATGGGGTTCATGAAAATGCCCGTAGGCCGAAGAATCTGCTTTATTTCATTCGGAATAGCGGAGCTTCAACATAACGCGCGACTCGAGCCGAAACAAGGTCGTTCTCACTGGGCGATCCAAAAACGTTGGTCGCGGCGACGGCTGCTAACGTGAGCGCCCTATAGGCAACCTAGGTCGCGCCGCGACCGCCGTTCATGGAGGAAGGTCCTTTGACATCGTTTGCACACTGGCTAACCGAGATTGGGCTGGAAAGCTACGCGCGCGTGTTCGCGCAGAATGAGGTTGACTTTGATGTGCTCGCCTCGCTCACGGAGGCGGATCTTCAAGCGCTCGGGTTGCCCCTCGGTGCTCGCAAGCGTCTCCTGCAGGCCGTTGCCAAGCTGGACGGGCAAGGCGCTGCGGAGGCTGTATCGCCGCCGACGGCTTCATCGGCGCTCGCGCCGTCACCCACGCGGGAGCCATCTGCCGGCGAACGCCGCCAACTCACGGTGATGTTTTGCGACTTGGTCGGCTCCACGGCGTTGTCGGAGAAACTCGATCCGGAAGAATTGCGCAGCCTGTTGCACGAGTATCGTATTCGCTGCGGGGAAGTTATTAAGCGTTACGAAGGGTTTGTCGCCCGTTACGTAGGTGATGGGATTTTGACCTACTTCGGCTGGCCTAAGGCCCACGAAGAAGATGCCGAGCGTGCCGTACGTGCGGCGTTGGAAATCGTTCAGGCGATGAAACGAATGTCATTCGCCGAACCGCTGTCGGTGCGCATTGGGATTGCCACGGGGCCGGTGGTGGTGGGCGAGCAAGCGGGAGAAGGCGATCAGGCCAAGCTTGCGGTGGGGAGCACACCCAATCTTGCAGCTCGATTGCAAGGACTCGCATCGGCGGATCAAATCGTCATCGCCGCCTCGACACGTCGATTAGTCGGTAACGCCTTCGAACTCTTAGACCTTGGCGAACATCAACTGAAGGGGATTGCCGAACCGGTTCACGCCTGGCGGGTGCACCGCGCGTCGGCCGCGGAGGGCCGCTTCGAAGCCACGCGCGGCGGCGCAGCTTTGACGCCGTTCGTCGGGCGCGACGAAGAGTTAGGCCTGCTGCTCGCCCGCTGGAAGCAAGCGCGCGACGGCGAGGGCCAGGTCGTGCTGCTGAGCGGGGAACCGGGTATCGGCAAGAGCCGCATCACCCAGATCTTGCGTGAGCGCTTGGCCGATGAAGCCTACACCCGGCTCAGTTATCAATGCTCGCCTTATCACACCAACTCGGCGTTTTACTCGGTCATTGCCCATCTGGAACGGACGGCCGGCTTTGAGCGCGACGATGGGGTGGACGCCAAACTCGACAAACTCGAGGCCCTCCTGGCGCTCGAGTCCGATCAACTTCCCACCGTTGCGCCGCTGATCGCAGCGCTGTTGTCGCTACCGATCGATCGCTACCCGCCGCGCATGCTCTCGCCGCAGAAGCAGAAAGAACTCACTATGGCGACGCTCGCCGATCAAGTGATCCGGCTGGCCCAACGGCATCCGGTGTTGATGATCGTCGAGGATATGCACTGGATCGATCCGTCAACCCTGGACCTGTTAAACCTAATGCCCGAGCGCGTGCGCGGCGCGTCGGTGTTGATGCTGCTCACCCATCGGCCGGAGTTCGCCGCCCCCTGGGCTGGCCAGGAGAACGTCACCCCGCTTAACTTGAATCGCTTACCACGGCGGCTCGGCCTAACTTTGGTGGAGAACGTCACCGGGGGCAAGGATCTGCCGCCGGAAGTGCTGGATCAGATTCTCGCCAAGACCGACGGCGTGCCGCTATTCGTGGAAGAACTCACCAAGAACATTCTGGAATCAGACTTCTTGCGAGAAACCGCGCAACGGTATGAACTCACCGGTCCACTACCCGCACTGGCCATCCCCTCCAGCCTGCAAGATTCGCTCATGGCGCGTCTCGACCGGCTGGCTTCTGCCAAAGAGATCGCGCAGATCGGCGCCTGCATCGGGCGAGAGTTTAGCCACGCGTTACTCGCTGTGGTGTCGCCACTCGTGAGCTAGGTTCGATTGAGTGGACGGGCAAGTCATTTAATTATGCAGCAATTTGTAGTTCGTCTTGATAGAATTGTTGCGCGTAGTCGGCGGGTACCTGGTTTTGAATCGTGGCATGACGCCGGATACGGTTGTAGAACA
>JANNFT010000015.1:0-2678 GCA_031380185.1 Pseudomonadota bacterium | reverse complement strand
TGGACACGGGTGTTTCATGATGCAAATCGCGCTCACCCGAGTGCGCATTGTCATGATTGTTCCTTTGCATTGTTGTTGCGACAAGAATAACAACAACGACCGCAAAAAAACCTACCTGGTCAGGTAGGAGTTGAGCAAATTACCGGCGCCGGATGGCGATTCCATAGCGTAATGCGGAATAGTCGGTCAACTCGACCTCGCGCGATGAGAAGGTGGAATGGCTTTCGAGTAACTGGCCGAGGCAAAATAATCGAAGCCCACCGGGACGCTGATTTGAGCATTTGCACGGGGTTATCCAACGTAAACCGTCGCAAATCGAAAATCTCTGCTAAATTGGTTGCTCGGTTTAAAATTCTGGGGCGGTCGATGACGGGTTTTAGTGTAGATGCCATCAAAAAAAACTATCTTAGCGACACAATATTTCCGCAAAGAATGCTTTTTGCACGCCGCATTTACCGATTTTTTCGCACCGCGTTCGCCATCTCGAGACTCTTGCCAATCGCCTACCGGCGGGCGCCTCGCTCTGGTGCTAGCGATTTTGATTCGTAGCGGCGAATATGGCGATCCTACTAGTCGAAGATGATTTGTTGCTTGGCGATGGGATCAAGGCGGCGCTCATCCAAGCGGGATTCGTGGTCGATTGGACGGAAGACGGACGCAAAGCGCAATGGGCGCTGCAGGATACCGACTATTCAGGGTGCGTGCGTTGTAGTCGGGCAAGAGGTCGGTCTCGGCGTTAAGGAAAACCCTAATTCCATGCGCCTTGCAGCCCGATACCCGACAACTTTCGATCATAGCTCGTGGGTAGAACATTCGTGAATATGCTTTGTGGGCCAAAGTCCGCTCGCTTGGAGATCAGTTTGTCGAGGCTTCGACGGGAAGGTTTTTCGCCGAAGGTGCGTTTTTCCGATATAGGGAAAACCCTACAGAAACTTCAGGTTAACCCGACATCGATATAGGGGTTTCCCGACGGTTTTTTCTGTGTATTTTATCTACACTTTGCTCAACACTAAATTCCGCCCACCGCATCACAACAAACATTTTGGTGTATGGAAATACAGAAAAGCAATTAAAAAAAACAAGAACTAAAGAATTAAGAAATAAAAAAGTGTAAAGGTATCGGCCCGAGAAAAAATGGGTCGCGAACACGGTTCGTGATCCTAAAAAAACCATGAAGATTGCATCAACCATTTTCCTAAAAGCTGGGAATGTCGACTCAAAACGACAGGCTACGCGCCCGGCGTAACGCGCCCAAATGCGATCGCACCGCGCGGGTAATCTTTGCTTCCGCTGCGTTATCCGGCAATCAGAGTCTAGTGACGCTCCAAGCGCAAGCGTTTGCGGTGCGCCTTGCGGTCATTGCCGTATTTCCTCTCAGTTCCCTCTCAGTCGATTTGTTTTCGATTCTAATGGTTAGACCCCGCATGCGATGCGCGGACCGATCTTGTATGTTTCAGTCGCGCTCGCCTTGGATGAACTTCGGCTTAAAGAGATAGGAACGCAAGTGGTCGTGCGTTTTAATGACCCATTACATTAAGGAGGTAAAGTAAAATGCCCTCAAGAAGAAAATTTCTCAAATCAGGCCTGTATGCCGGCGGCGCGGCGCTTCTGCCGTCAGGATTGTTTACACCACGAGCCTACGCTCAGTCGGCGCTGCTCAATCCGCTGAGGCAGCGCAAGTTCGTCAATCCGTTGACCGTTCCGCCGGTGCTGGATGCTACGCACGGGGGAAACTTCCGCATCCCTATTTCCCAGTTCCGCAAGTCTTACGGCCTCACTGCCGGGGACGACGACCGGCTTCTGACCACCGTGTGGGGCTATAACGGGTCGAGCCCCGGTCCGACCATCGTGGCGCGAAAGGGTGTACCGGTCCAGGTCACCTGGCTCAACAAGCTGGTCGACGGGTCGAACCGTCCCCGCCGTCACTTGTTTAATGTGGATTCCACACTTCACTGGGCCGATCCCTTGCGGGCCGGACAGGTTCCGGGCCCTTACCGAGGGCCGGTTCCCATCGTCACGCACCTGCATGGCGCACACGTCGGGTCGGAAAGCGATGGCCACCCGGAGGCTTGGTTCACCCCAAATAATCACCTGACCGGCCGGGAGTTCTATCCGGTCTACACCTATGACAACAACCAGGAAGGCACGGGCCTCTGGTACCACGACCACACCCTGGGCATCAGCCGGCTGAATGTTTACTCCGGATTGATCGGGTCTTACTGGCTGCGCGACGAAAACGAAGGCACGCTGATCCAGGCAAACTACCTGCCGCGCGGGCCTTATGAGATTCCGCTGATGATTCAGGATGCAATGTTCTTGCGAGACGGCTCGCTCCACTACCCCTCCGGCCCGGAGGACCCTTCTCATCCCGACCCCAGTTGGCTGCCGGAATTCTTCGGCGACACCGTGTTGGTGAACGGCAAGGCTTGGCCGGTTCTGAGTGTGGAACCCAGGCAGTATCGCTTCCGCATGGTGAATGCATCGGACTCGCGTTTCTACAGTATGACCCTGCCATCCGGGCAGCAATTTTTTCAAGTCGGCTCCGATCAGGGCATGCTCAATGCGCCGGTCGCCTTGAGCCGCCTCACTCTGGGACCGGGCGAGCGCGCCGACGTCGTGCTGGATTTCAGCGGGCGCAATGGGCAGACCATCATCATCGGCAACGACGCCAACGAGCC
>JANNFT010000005.1:0-4525 GCA_031380185.1 Pseudomonadota bacterium | reverse complement strand
GAACCATAATGTTGAATAACCGAAGGAGCGGTCAACTGCCGTTTCTAGGTTCAAGGAGGATCAAATGAAAATATACGACTGGCACATTGCGCCGAACCCCCGGCGTCTGCACATTTATTTGGCGGAAAAAGGACTCCAGATCCCGCTCGAAGAAGTCGGCGGAGACGATTTGAAACTCAAACCTGCGTACGTCGCAAAATATCCCCACGCCATGGTTCCGATGCTCGAGCTCGATGACGGCACCCTAATCGGCGAAGCCATGGCGATATGCCGCTATTTCGAGGAAATACATCCGAATCCACCTCTGATGGGCACTGACGCTAAGGATAAAGCCATCGTTGAAATGTGGGAGAAGCGCGCCAATGAGGAAGGCATGCTCGCGGCCTCTGAACTATTTCGCAATACCCACCCCGCGTTCGCTGATCGCGGCCTACCCGGCTCGGCCGAGGCGATCCAGCAGCATCCTTATCTAGTCGAGCGCGCCAAAGCCCGTTTAGGGCGGTTTTATCGTAAGTTCGACGCGCAACTTTCCGAGCATGAATTCGTTGCGGGCAAGCGCTACACCATCGCCGATGCGACGACTTTGTGCGCTATCGATTTTGCCAAATGGACTGAACTCGACATACCGCAGGAGTGCACACATTTGAGGCGCTGGTATAACGCCGTGTCGGCGCGGGCTAGCGCGAAAGCCTAATCTTTTGCGAATGCGAAAGTAATGGTGGGCGCTCACCGTAACGGTTGCGCCCGCCCAATCGGCTGCCTTTGCGCCGATAGGTTCAACATATGATCGATTTATATACGGCCGCCACGCCCAACGGCTGGAAAGGCTCCATCGCCCTGGAAGAGTTGGGGCTGCCCTATTCCGTCCATCCCATCAACCTGGGCGCGGGCGATCAGAAGAAAGCCGAATATCTCAGACTCAATCCCAACGGCCGCATTCCGACCATCGTCGATCGCGACGACGGTGATTTTGTCGTATTCGAGTCCGGCGCGATTCTGCTCTACCTCCCGGAAAAAACTGGCAAGCTTATGCCTACGTCCGGCAAAGCGCGTTCGACGGTCATTCAGTGGTTGATGTTTCATATGGGCGGAATCGGCCCGATGCAAGGCCAGGCGAACGTGTTCTTTCGTTATTTCCCCGATAAAATTCCCGCGGTGATTCAGCGTTATCAAAACGAGACCAAGCGGCTGTACACCGTGCTCGACACGCGGCTTAAGGATCACAAATACTTAGCTCGCGACTACAGCATTGCCGATATCGCCAATTGGTCCTGGGTGCGCATTCACGACTGGGCTGATGTCGAGGTCGATGACCTCCCGCACTTGCGGCGTTGGATGGACACCCTGGCAGCCCGGCCCGCATGCTAACGCGGCGTGTTGATTCCAGAACCATTCGAGCCGGATGCAGCGGTTAATTTTGCAAAGAAGATTCTGACAAAATGATTTCGAAGCTCTGCGCTTCGAGCAAGATCCGAATGTTTCAATCTATAGCCCAGCGCTCGGAGTTTTCGATTGCGAAATTTGTGTTTAGGGTGAGCCGTACTGAAGACCGCAAGATTTTTCTCATCGTTCCAAATTTGACTATGAGCAAGGTCAGTTCACCATTTCTGGCATGGGAATTTGTTCGCAAGAAACTTTGAAACTTAAATTTACCGCGGCTTGATGCCAGGCTTCACATGGTTTTAGTGACTCGATGTCTAGCGATCGCACCGAAACCGTTCGACTTGTGCGATGTGTTTGGCCAAGTCCCGTTTGTGGTCTGCCCGTCGGGCTTTGACAATCGCCCACTTTTGGCAGAAGGTGAGCGTCGAGATTCAGCGCAAGCGCCGCAATCCCTTGCCATGCGGTGAATTCCAGGCCACCAGACCCAAGGAGCATTCCCGGCGACATCCGTTTGTTCTCGTCGATTTATAAGTCGGCTAACCTGCTGCTCATATTCTGGTTGATGTTGGCGTCAGTCTTTGCGTTCGATGCTCTGGCGCGCGATCTGTTGCCCAGCATTACGACACGAAGCGCACGAGACGAAATTTCACGACCCCAAGGCATGCCATCAGATGACGAGTTAGAACAGTCAGGTGCAGTCGTCGGAGAGGTTATTCTTGATGTTCAAGACATTTTCGCGACCGATACAAGCGAAGAAGACACGGTGTTGTTTCGCCTCGTGAACCGCCTCCACATGCAGACGCGACTCAGCACTATCAAGCAACAGCTTCTGTTCCAAACCGGCCAACCCTACTCCGGCCAGAAACTCGAAGAAACCGAACGCTCGCTGCGAACCCGGCGTTACTTACTTGACGCACGCGTTTACCCAGTCGCCTTCCACGATGGCCGCGTCGATATTAAGGTCGAGACACGCGACGTCTGGACCCTTAATCCAGGCGTCTCCTTCAGCCGTAGCGGCGGCGTTAATAGCTCGGGAATAAAGATCGAAGATACGAATTTCCTCGGCTACGGCAAGCAGTTTTCGCTGAATTACAATTCCAACGTGGATCGAAATTCCACCGCACTAGAATATCGAGATCCACAATTGTGGGGTTCCTGGTGGGCGCTGGCCGGGCAATTGGCCAATAACAGCGACGGGCACATAAAGGCGCTGGCAATTGAGCGTCCATTTTACTCGCTGGAAACGCGCTGGAGTGCAGGCGTGCGGCTATTGGATGCGCGGCGTGTCGATGCAATTTATGACCGCGGCAATGCCACCGATCAATACAGCGTAATTGAGCACGGCGCGACCCTATACGGCGGTTGGTCCGACGGACTCCATGAGTATTGGACCGCGCGCTGGAGCGCCGGGGTAACCTATGATGACCGCCAGTTCGAACCACGCCCAGGGCCGCTGGGTTCGGGTATAGCGCCGCCGCCGCGTAAATTGGTCTATCCGTGGATCGGCTATGAGTTGCTGGAAGACCGCTTCCAAAAGCTTGAGAATCTTAATCAGATTGGTCGAACCGAGGATTTCAGGCTCGGCTGGCGCGCTGGCGCGCAAGTGGGTTTAGCATCCAGCGCATATGGCGCCGATCGTGACGCGCTGATCTGGAGTGGCTCGTTCAGTCGCGGCTTGATACCCGCTGACCGTCATATCATTGAGCTAAGCGGCGGTGTCTCGGGGCGCGTAGAGAATTCCGAAGCGCAAAATGCCGTCGTCAGTGCCGCCGGGCGGTACTATTGGCGTCAGTCACCGCGACGACTTTTCTTCATGAGCTTGCAAGCCGACGCGGCGACCCACCTTGACGCGGACAATCGGTTGACGTTAGGGGGCGACAATGGACTGCGCGGCTATCCACTACGATACCAAACGGGTTCGGGCCGCTGGATATTTACCGCCGAGCAACGGTTTTTTTCCGATTGGTACCCGTTTCGGCTGGTGCGCGTGGGCGGCGCCGTGTTCTATGATATGGGCCGAACCTGGGGCGACAAACCACAGGGCTCTCGATCCGTAGGATTGCTGCGCGATGTCGGCTTTGGACTACGATTGGGCCACAGTCGCACGGGCCTCGGCAACTTGACGCATATCGATTTCGCTTTTCCGCTGGATGCCCGTGGTGACGTTAAGAAAGTGCAATTCTTGGTGGGGACTAAGCGAAGCTTTTAGGCGTACTGTGAAAGTACGTCGTGTGATCCATGTCTAGTGACAAGGCAAATTAAATTGAGTAGATTCTCACCAATCGCACTGCTGAAAGTTCGTGGGATGCGTTGCAATTCCCGTACAGCCGGGCCTGGACATCGACAAAGATGTGGTGCGACGGTTACAGGCAAAAGACTATCGACCTGGCCACGGTGGTCGTCGATGGACCCACCTGGCTGAGCTTTCTGGCACTTGCCAAAGACCGCCTTTGGCGCCTCGATCTGTTTAGCTGCGAATCGATTCAGTTGCGTCGCTACTGGGTGCTCGTGGTGATCGATGTTTTCAGCAGGCGATTGGTCGGCTTCGGTGTCGAGCGTGCGCCGATCGATGGCCTATCCGTTTGCCGAATGTTGAACCGCGAGATCGTAGGCGAGACACTTCCCAAGCGCCTGAGTACTGACCATGATCCGCTGTTTCGGTTTCATCGCTGGCTTGCCAATCTGCGCGTTCTCGAAATCGAAGAGATCATGAACGTTCCGCATGTTCCCTTTTCGCATCCGTTCGTTGAGTGCCGCTCGAAGCGTATTTCCGGCAGATTGTCCTCGCACAGAGGCTATAGAACGAGAGAAACAGTCGATCGGCCATCACGCGTCTTTGCCAAGCAATGGCACGTTCAGTGCCGTCGCGGCCGTGCGCAATTCCAGATCCAGCGTCGCCAGCGGCAGGCCGAGACGCTGCGCCAATTCCAAATAGGCGGCGTTGTAAACGGTTAGTCGAAACTGCTCGGCCCAGTGCGTCGTGACGGTCCAGGCCTGGGCTGCAGTTTCGTGATCGAGCACGATTGGCAGATCGTGTAGAAAACCGGCCAGACGCTGCCGTTGCGCAGCATCAAGGCGCTTGCGGCGCTCGGCCATAATCAAGCCGTTGAGCACTTCCAGCGGCCACAGTGACGGGGCAACG
>JANNFT010000447.1:0-11290 GCA_031380185.1 Pseudomonadota bacterium | reverse complement strand
TTCGATGGGCGTTGTGCTGTACGAAATGCTCTCGGGAAAATTGCCATTCACGGCGCAAAATTTCCCCTCCATGCTGAACAAGATCCTCAACGAGCCTGCGACGCCGATTACCGACCATCGCCCAGAATTGCCCGATCGGCTGGTCGCGATCGTGCAAAAAGCGATGAACAAGGATCTTTCCGTTCGCTACCCAAATTGGTACGAACTTTCGCGCGACCTGGCGGATAGCCTGAAGGAATGGGAGCAAATCGTCAACGAGTTGAGTCACGCCGAAAAAGTGAACTTGCTACGCGACCTCAGCTTTTTCAAATTCTTCCGTGAAGAACAACTCAAAGAAGTGGTGCGCAACGCTGACTGGGTCAGCCGCAAGAAAAATGAAAGTGTTCTACAAGAAGGCGATATCGACCAGGCGTTTTACGTAATCGTCAAAGGCAAGATTAAGGTGACGAAAAGCGGACGCATGTTAAATGCATTAAAGGCCGGCGACTGCTTCGGCGAAATTTCGTTCCTCAATCCTACCAATCAGGAGCGCACGACGGCAGTCAGCGCACTCGACGACGTCCAAATCCTACGGCTTCACGTTCCGCAAATGGACCTGATGTCAGAGAGCACGCAATTGCAATTCAATAAGATTTTCCTGCGAAACCTGGTCAGCCGGTTGTCGCAAACGACCTCAGACGCCGATCTTTAAACTTAGAAACGGCAGTTGACCGCTGGGGTGCCAAATCATGATTTTAAGTCGTGCCAAGCCGCTCGACCAGACATACTGCATGAGCGGCAATTCCTTCGCCGCGGCCGGTAAAACCAAGTCGCTCGGTGGTAGTGGCTTTGATGTTGACGGCGTCATGAACTATGCCGATATCGTGGGCAATATTTACGATCATCTCGGCGATGTGCGGCGCCATACGCGGTGCTTGCGCGACAATGGTCGCATCGATATTAACCACAGCAAAACCTTTGGCGCGCAGTTTGTCTCTGACAGCGCGCAATAGCACGCGGCTATCGATATCTTTATAAGCGGGATCTTGATCGGAAAAGTGGCGGCCGACGTCGCCAAGACCGGCCGCGCCGAGTAATGCATCGCAAATTGCATGCAACAAAACGTCTGCATCCGAATGCCCAAGCAAGCCCACGTGGTGTGGTATTTCAACCCCACCAACAATTAACTTGCGGCCCGGCGCAATCGCGTGAACGTCAAAGCCTTGGCCCACGCGCAGCACCGTCATACGCCGCCGCCCGGTGCGCTAGGCCTCGCCAGCAGCCACTCTACAAGCGCTAAATCATCTGCATAGGTGACTTTAATATTGTTTCGGTCACCCATCACTAGCTTCGGTCGCATACCCGCCGATTCAATGGCGCTTGCCTCATCGGTAATCAAAGTAAGGTTTGCGTCTTGCATTGCGCGACGCAAGGCGCCGACCCGAAACATCTGCGGTGTTTGCGCATGCCATAGACCCGTGCGCGATTCCGTGGTTGTCGCGCGCTGAAATTCGTCGCCGCGCTTCAACGTGTCCGAAACCGGTACTGCTAATAAGCCGCCGACCACGTCGCCACCAATTTCCGCAATTAATCGATTCAACGCCATCACCGATAAACACGGGCGCGCGGCATCGTGAACCAGCACCCAATCGTTATCGAGCACGCCATGATTTTCCATCGCGCGCAAACCTTTGAGCACCGTTTCTGCGCGGCTGGCGCCGCCACAACGCAATAGCAGCGCGCCTTCCAGGCCATGCATGGCTATGATCCGCTCTGCATAAGGGTCTTCAGGCAATACTGCAATGAATGTCTTAATGATTCGCGGGTCGGCTAGCAACGTCGATGCGGCGTGCGCAAGCAGACATTTGCCGGCGACATCGAGGTATTGTTTTGGTGTTTCGCCGCCGAGGCGTGCGCCGCTTCCGGCAGCGGGAATCAAAGCAAAGTAGCGCGGCATCGCCTAGTTGATTCGCGCCAGACCGCCCATGTAGCGTCGCAACGCCGTCGGCACCGTCACACTACCATCGGCTTCTTGATAATTTTCCAGTATGGCGACCAACGTGCGGCCAACGGCGAGCCCGGAGCCATTCAATGTGTGAACCCATTCCGGCTTTCCCTGTGCGTTACGAAACCGCGCCTGCATTCGCCGTGCTTGAAACGCCTCGCAATTACTGCACGACGAAATTTCGCGATAAGCATTTTGCGCGGGCAACCACACTTCGAGATCATAAGTCTTGGCCGCCGCAAATCCCATATCGCCGGCGCACAGCGACATCACGCGATAGGGCAAATCCAATATTTGCAAAATGGCTTCGGCGTGGCCGACCATCTCTTCCAACACCGCATAGGATTTTTCCGGATGCACGATTTGCACCATTTCGACTTTGTCGAATTGATGTTGGCGGATCATGCCGCGTGTGTCTTTGCCATAGCTCCCGGCTTCGGAGCGAAAGCACGGAGTGTGCGCCGTAAGCTTTAACGGCAATTGATCCAACGCGATGATCTCGCCGCGCACCGTATTGGTCAGGGAAATTTCCGAGGTAGAAATCAAATACAAATCCTGCGCGCTTGGGTCCCCTCCCTTGCGCACGGCAAACATATCGTCCTTGAATTTCGGCAACTGGCCCGTGCCAAGCAATGTTTCGCTGTTGACGATGTAGGGTGTGTAGTGCTCGATATAACCGTGAACGTCAGTCTGCGTGTCGAGCATAAATTGCGCGATGGCGCGATGCAGCCGCGCGATCTTGCCGCGCATCAGCGTGAAACGCGCGCCCGCCAGTTTTGCCGCTGTTTCAAAATCCAAGCCACCAAGATTCGTTCCAATATCAACATGATCCTTGACGTCAAAATCGAACTTTTTCGGCGTACCCCAACGTCGAACTTCAATATTATCGTCGGCCGATTTCCCCGCAGCGACGCTCGCGTTAGGCAAGTTCGGCACACCCAACAACAGGTCTTGCAGCGTTGCTTGTATGGATTCTAGTTGCGCCTCGGAAGCCTTCAACTCGTCGCCGAGATTCGCGACTTCGGCCATGATTGTTGACGTGTCTTCGCCTTTCGCTTTTGCTTGTCCGATCAGTTTCGATGATTGATTGCGCTTCGCCTGTAGTTCCTGGGTCCTGACTTGAATCGACTTGCGTTCGTCTTCGAGCGCCCGAAACACCGCGACATCGAGCTGGAAGCCGCGCCCAGCAAGGCGTTTGGCGACACCCGCCAAATCCGTTCGGAGCATTTGAATGTCTAACATGATGACTCCGTTGCATGCATTACGCGCAATGATGGTGAAATGGTGCGCGCTGCGCACCTTACATTTTTTTCTTTGCTTTGGCGTCCAATTCGCGCAACGCGTTCAGCTTGTCGCGAATCTTGCCTTCCAAACCGCGCTCGGTCGGTTCGTACCAACGCTTGTTTTCCAGGCCGTCGGGTAAATACTGTACGCCGGCCGCGTAGGCGTTTTCTTCGTCGTGAGCGTAGCGATAGCCGCCGCCATAACCCAAATTTTTCATCAGTTTGGTCGGCGCGTTGCGCAAGTGAACCGGCACCGGCCGCGACTGATCTTCGGCCACGAAAGCGCGAATCGCATTATACGCGAGGTAGGCCGCGTTGCTCTTCGGCGCGCAGGCCAAATACAGCGCCGCGTGCGCCAACGCCAACTCACCCTCCGGCGATCCGAGCCGCTCGAACGTAGCGACCGCATCCAGGGTCAGATTCAAGGCGCGCGGATCGGCAAGGCCAATGTCTTCACTCGCCATGCGCACCAAGCGCCGTCCCAAATAGCGCGGATCGGCACCGCCGTCCAACATGCGCACCAACCAATACAATGCGCCGTCGGGGTTGGAGCCGCGAACGGATTTATGCAGCGCGGAAATCTGATTGTAGAACTGATCGCCGCCTTTGTCGAAGCGCCGAGCGCCGCGCGTTAAGGTGTTTTGCACCAACTCCGTTTCGATCGATCGCGCGCCGCATTGCTCGACCGCAACGCTGAGTTGCTCCACCGAATTCAGCAATCGCCGCCCATCGCCATCGGCATTTTCCGTGAGCATTTTCGCCGCGTCGACGGAAATCGAGATGCCCTGAAGAACCGCATCCAGAGCGCGTCTGAGCAAGGTTCCTAATTCATCGGCGGACAAACTTTGCAATACGTAAACAGCGGCACGCGACAACAACGCGCCGTTGACTTCAAACGAGGGATTCTCGGTGGTGGCGCCGATAAAGGTAATCAACCCCGATTCCACATGCGGTAGGAATGCGTCTTGCTGAGACTTGTTAAATCGATGCACTTCGTCCACGAACAATATGGTCGAACGCCCAAACTGCTCACGATTGAGGCGCGCTTGATCGATTGCCTCGCGAATATCTTTCACGCCCGTGAGCACAGCGGAAATCGGGACGAAATCGGCGTCAAACGATTGCGCCATCAGTCGAGCCAGCGTGGTTTTGCCAACACCAGGCGGCCCCCACAAAATCATCGAATGTATTTTTTTCGCTGTGAAAGCGATGCGCAGCGGTTTGCCCGGGCTAAGCAGATGGCTTTGACCGATTACCTGGTCAAGCGTTTTGGGACGTAATAATTCAGCAAGCGGTGGCGCAATGACAGCCATAGCATCACTGCTGGTGACTACTGAACCCTTACCGATTCGAAGAAGATGGGCGCGAGGCGTTTTGCCACGGCTTCCTGCGGTTTTGAATACTCCACAAGCATGGTGAACAGGTCATCGTCAAGCAAGACCGTGCGTTGCAGCGCCAAACCGCGCTTGTTTTCGATTTCACCTTCCAGCGCCTCATACTCGTTCATCCTCATCGGCTTCAGGCTCTTGTATGGCGGCTTTCCGGCCGACATTTTAAGTCTATCGAATAGCTTGCGAGCCGTCTCTTTACCGCCACGAAAATGCGCCCGCGTCGTGGTTAATCGTATGCCTTGAAGCGTCACCCCATTAATGACCTCGGACTTTTCGACGATGAACTTAGGGTCTTCGTGCGCCACGGTGAAATCGTTGAACTTGGCCGGAATTTTCACCGAGTAACGACCGCCAGTGGAAGTCGCCAGGGTCCAGCCGTCATCGTCCAACTCGCCGGCGGCCTGTCGATGCATCGTCACGTTAGATGCAGGTTTCTGTGCATTGGCTATCCCTGTGACAGAAATAAAGCACAGCAACAGCGCAGCAAGTTTAATCAATCTCTGTGAGTTCACAGCCGGATCCTTTGACAAACGTTAACGAACCTATTCGCCGACCACGTCCGCACCCTTTGGTGGCGAGAACTTGAATAAATCGGCGGCGAGCTTAGGATTTTTTTCTATCTTCGCGAAATGAATCAGCGTCGTCTGGCCAAAATTATCGACCAACTCCATTATTTGCAACCCCGCCGCACCGAAGCCCATGCGAATGCTTTCGAACGTTGTTTCACGGTCCTTTGGTTGCGCTTGCAACCAATCCAGCCCGTCCTTATTGCCACCATCAATCAAGGTAAAACTACGTTCGATTTCATTGCTTCCTGCTAATAACGCCGCGGGGCTCGAGCCAAGCGAATCAGTCAATTTTTTGACCGTCACCTGCTGCAAATCACTGTCCCAAATCCATAACTTCGCGCCGTCGCCTACGATCAACTGCGGATAAGGCTTACTATATTCCCAGCGAAATTTACCTGGCCGGGAAAATTGCATTGTGCCGCTGGATTCGTTGCTGACTTTTCCAGCGCGGTCGCGCACCGTTTGACTAAAATGCGCGCGTAGGGTTTTGGCGCCGTCGACGAATTCGCGCAAGCGGTCGATGCCGCCGGCTACAACATTTCCGGCAAACGCGATCAACACAATTGCACTGCCTATCAAGGTTTTTAACATAGCACTCCGCGAGCGAAAAATGACAATGGCAGTTTAACGCGCGAGGAAGACAACCAGACTACCGCTCCACACTCGCGCCCGGCAGCAAAATTTCGCGATTGCCATTCGACTGCATCGCGGACACCATGCCGGCTTTTTCCATATCTTCGATTAGCCGTGCGGCACGGTTGTAACCGATGCGCAAGTGACGTTGCACCAGCGAGATCGACGCGCGGCGCGACTTCAGTACGATTTCGACGGCCTGATCGTAGAGCGGATCTTTTTCGCCGCCGCCGTTACCGCCCGTCAGGATTTCGATCTCACCGTTGACGCTGTCGTCGCCGTCCAAAATGCCATCAACGTAATTCGGCTCGGCTTGCTCCTTCAAATATTCGACGACTTTGTGCACCTCCTGGTCGGCGACAAAGGCGCCATGAACGCGCTGCGGATAACCGGAACCGGGAGGCAGGTACAACATATCGCCTTGCCCCAACAATGCTTCAGCGCCCATCTGATCTAGGATGGTGCGCGAATCGATTTTGCTCGACACCTGAAATGCGATTCGAGTTGGGATATTCGCTTTAATCAAACCGGTGATCACATCGACCGAAGGCCGCTGCGTCGCCAAAATTAAGTTAATGCCGGACGCGCGCGCCTTCTGCGTCAGCCGCGCGATCAACTCCTCGACCTTTTTGCCGACGACCATCATCAAGTCCGCCAACTCATCGATCACCACGACAATTAACGGCAATGCGTCGATCGACTCCGGATTGTCCGGCGTAATGCTGAAAGGATTTTTCAACGGGCGGCCCAACTTCTCCGCCTCCGCAACTTTATTGTTATAGCCGGAGAGATTTCGCACGCCCATGGCTGACATTAACTTATAGCGACGATCCATTTCCCCGATACACCAATTGAGTGCCGCACTGGCCTGCCGCATGTCCGTCACCACCGGCGCAAGGAGATGCGGAATGCCTTCGTATACGGATAGTTCCAGCATTTTCGGATCGATTAGGATCAAGCGAATTTGGTGCGGCGACGCCTTATAAAGCAAGCTCAAGATCATCGCATTGATTGCGACGGATTTTCCCGAACCGGTCGTTCCGGCCACGAGCAGATGCGGCATCCTTGCAAGGTCAGCGACGATCGGATAACCGGCTATATCTTTACCCAATGCCAAGGTGATCGGCGACGCCATTTCCGCATAAACCTTGGAGCTCAGAATCTCCGACAGCCGCACCACCTGGCGCTTGGGATTGGGAATCTCCAAACCCATGCAGCTTTTTCCCGGTATGGTTTCGACGACGCGAATCGAAGCGACCGACAATGAACGCGCCAGATCTTTCACCAAATTGACAATCTGACTGCCCTTCACGCCGACCGCCGGCTCGATTTCGTAGCGCGTCACCACCGGGCCGGGATAGGCCGCCAACACTTTCACCTGCACATTGAACTCGAGCAATTTTTTCTCGATCAACCGCGAAGTGAATTCCAAGGCATCGCGCCCCATGGTCTCAAAGGCGGCTGCCGGCGCATCCAACAACGATAACGGCGGCAATTCGGAATCCGGTAAGTCGGCGAACAGCGGCGCCTGTTTTTCTTGCGCGACTCGCGCGGATTTCACCACCCGCGGCGCCGGCGACGCAATCAACACCGGCTCATGTTGTTCGAACATTCGCGTCAGTTCTCCGACGCTCTCCTCGCGCTCAATCTGCGCCGCTTCACCTACGCGGCGATCACGCCACGCTTGAAAGCGCTCACGGCCGGTGATAAACAATAGCTCCATTGCGTGGCCGGTTTTTTCTGCGAGTCGCAGCCACGACAACCCGGTAAATAAACTAAATCCGACGGCAAACAAAACCAGCAACAGCAACGTCGTTCCGGTAAATCCAAATCCGAGACTCAATGCCGCCGAAATCAACGCCCCGAACATACCACCTGGGGCGCCGGGTAATTCGGCTTCGAGGCTGTGCAAGCGCAGCGACTCGATGCCGGCACTGCTGAGCAGCACGACGACAAATCCCACCGACGTTACGGCGGCGGAGTGGCGGTCAATCAATCCTGACAAATCGAGCCTGCGATAACTATGCATAACGACCACAAACGCGAGCACCACCCACCACCACGCTGATAACCCGAACAGCGACAGCAAAATATCCGACAGCCATGCGCCGAACGGTCCGCCGGTATTGCGCGCAATTTCACCCCCGGTGTGCGACCAGCCCGGATCGGTACGGTAAAAACTGAAAAGAATAAGCGCTAAATAACAACCGATCGCGGCTAGGATCAACCAATACGCTTCGCGCAACAAACGCGTCAGCTTCGGCGACATGGGCTCGGCGGGGCGCGCCATACTGGGCTTGAACAATCCGAACATTGTGACCATTTAAAACAAACTTGGTCGCAATTATAACGTTATCGACCTCGACAAAGCGTGCAAATACCTGGAAAATTCGCTCTTAAATCATACCTTCAACCCCATGACCACAAAACATCATCGCCTTATCATCCTCGGTTCCGGCCCTGCCGGATATTCGGCCGCCGTCTACGCTGCCCGCGCCAACCTAAAACCGGTGTTAATCACAGGGCTCGCGCAAGGCGGCCAATTGATGACAACGACCGATGTCGATAACTGGCCCGCCGATGCCGATGGCATCCAAGGCCCCGAGTTGATGGCTCGATTCTTGAAGCACGCGGAGCGCTTCGGCACCGAGATCGTGTTCGATCACGTTAACCGCGTTCAACTGAGGGAAAAACCGTTTAAGCTCGAAGGGGATTCGGCAACTTACACCTGCGACGCGCTCGTCATCGCCACCGGCGCCTCGGCGCGCTATTTAGGTTTGCCCTCGGAAAGCGCGTTCATGGGCAAAGGCGTATCCGCCTGCGCGACTTGCGATGGTTTCTTTTACAAGGGAGAAGACGTCGCCGTGATCGGCGGCGGCAACACGGCGGTGGAAGAGGCGCTTTATTTGAGCAATATTGCAAAGAGCGTGACCTTGGTTCATCGTCGCGACAAATTGCGTGCGGAAGCGATCATGATCGATAAACTGATGGATCGCGTTAAAAACGGCAATGTACGGGTGGAGTGGAATCAAACCCTCGACGAAGTGCTCGGCGATAACACCGGCGTCACCGGAATTCGCATCAAGGGCACGACACAATCGAATACGCAGGAGATGCCACTAAAAGGCGTGTTCATCGCCATCGGTCACACACCGAACACGCAAATTTTCGAAGGTCAAATCGATATGGCGAACGGCTACATCAAAACCAAAAGCGGTAATATCGGCAACGCCACCGCCACCAATATTCCCGGCGTGTTCGCCGCCGGTGACGTGCAGGATCACGTCTATCGCCAAGCGGTCACGAGCGCGGGCACCGGCTGCATGGCGGCGCTCGACGCACAAAAATATTTGGAAGATGTGCACTGATTGACCGCGCATTTTTGCCCTCTACCATCGTGAAGAAACTCGCCGATATTGGCTCTGGCCCCGGGCCAACGCCACCCCGCAGGCAACTGTCGAGCCCAAAGCTACCCGGCCAGGCCATTTCTGCCGAAGACGACAATGAATTCGCGCTGTTTCGCGATGCCGTCGCCGACGTCCAACCGGCGCCCGCGCCCGCTAAGGCCTTGCTCGCGAAGCCACGTCCTAAGCCGATTCCCAATCAACTGCTGCGTGATGATCGCGAAGTGTTGAACGAGGCGTTAAGCGATCCTCTACCTGGCGCCGACGAGTTCGAAACCTCGGAAACATCGGTATTCGTCCGCCCTGGCCTGCCAAAAAATGTAGTGCGGCGCTTGCGTAACGGTTACTGGTCAGTGCGCTACGAACTCGATTTACATGGCCACACGGCCGCTGCCGCGCGAACCGAATTGGTGAAATTTATCCGGCGCGCCCGCCGTGACGGCGAGCGCTGTGTGCGCATCATCCACGGTAAAGGATTGCGCTCGCAAACGGGCGAGCCGGTATTGAAACAAAAAGTCCGCCACTGGCTCACACAAAAAGACGAAATCCTTGCCTTCGTCGAAGCCTTACCCACGTATGGCGGGAGCGGCGCCGTCGTTGTGTTGCTGAAGTCGAATACGAAAATCATCAACGCCGACGGCGATGCCTGAAATCGCGCCCGCTCGCCGCTGGGCGTTTTGGTCGTTGCTCGGACTCTTCACGTTAGTCTGGTTCGGCACGCTCGATTATCGACATCTGGTAAAGCCGGACGAGGGCCGCTACGCCGAAATCGCCCGTGAAATGGCGATCTCCGGTGATTGGATTACGCCGCGTCTGAACGGCATCAAATACTTCGAGAAGCCGCCGTTTCAATATTGGATGACGGCGCTCGCCTATCAATCATTCGGCGTGAACGAATGGACCGCACGGCTGTGGACCGCGTTGAGTGGATTCCTCGGAATCATGCTTGTTTGGTTCGTCGGTTCGCGCCTATTCGGACAGAAGGCAGGCCAACTTGGCGCGCTGTTCCTCGCGACCAATCTCTATTACGTCGCGCTCGCTCAGATCAATACACTCGACATGGGTTTGACGTTTTTCCTGACACTGTCGCTCGCCGGATTTTTGCTGGCGCAACGGGAATCTCCGGGCACGGCCCAAGAACGCAATTGGATGTTGGTCGCTTGGGGCGCCGCGGCTGGCGCGATGCTGAGTAAAGGCCTTATCGGTGTTGTTATTCCCTCGGCAAGTTTAGTAATTTACAGCGTCCTGCAGCGCGACTTCACGCCCTGGCGGCGCCTGCATTTTTTACCTGGCCTGTTGTTATTCTTGATCCTCGCCGCGCCGTGGTTCATTGCGGCCACATTGCACAATCCGGAGTTTCCAAACTTTTTTTTCATTCACGAACACTTTCAGCGCTTCACCTCGACCGTGCATCGCCGCGACGAGGCGCCGTGGTATTTCCTGCCCATACTCATAGTCGGGCTAATCCCTTGGATTGCGTTGGCGCTGCACGGCATTGTCAGCGCTTGGCGCACGCCGTCACGCCAAGGAAATTTTTCCCCACAGCGATTTCTGGTCGGATGGTGCGCGTTTGTACTGATATTTTTCAGCCTGTCGGGATCAAAGTTGCCGGCCTATCTAGCGCCGCTATTCCCGGCACTGGCGCTATTGCTTGGTCCCTATCTCAGCAATGTGAAACGACCTATTTTGCTCGCAAGCGCAGGACTTGCAATTGCCATTGGGGTAGCCGGGCTCATTGGCCTACCCTTCGCCCTCGATGCGCGCAGCGATTCGCCCATCCTCGAACTGTATCGCGACTACGCGCGCTGGCTCAATGTCGCCGTCGGCGTGCTGGCGCTTAGCGGGCTCGTTGCATTGATTAAGGCGACGCAAAATCAGAACTTCGCCGCGTTAGTCGTGCTCGGCGCAGGAGGATTTCTTGCGACAATGATCGGCTTGCTGGGCCACGAATCGCTCGCGCTTTCCAATTCTTCTGCTTATCTCGCCGCGCAAATCAAGCCTCTATTGCGTGCCGACATTCCGATCT
>JANNFT010000439.1:0-5649 GCA_031380185.1 Pseudomonadota bacterium | reverse complement strand
TCGGCGGCAGACCAACGAGAAAAGGCGCCGTCGATCTGGCTATTTTGGCCAGCGCTGATAATGGTTGAGTCCCCTGGGCCGGGCCTGGGCAAAACCCCTGACCGAAACGAGGCTGAGTTGGCGCCGGCCGCGCGGGATCTCTCCTCGCTGCAGGCGAAAGCCGCGGAAGCACATGCGCTGCTGACTCGGGTGCAACAAGACGCGGGCGAGGCGCAGAAGCGTCAGAGCAGCAGCCAGTCGGCCCAGCTTCTCGAAGCTAACGGCCAATTGGTGCTTGCGACGCTATGGGCTCAGGCCGCCGAAGACGCGCTGCGCGAGGCAGCCCGTCATAAGGATGAATTCATCGCGATGGTGGGTCATGAGCTGCGCAATCCTTTGGCGCCAATACGAAATGCGGCCGAGGTGCTGCATCGGATTGCCGGAGACGACAAGCGCCTGCATTGGGTGTACGACGTGTTGGTTCGCCAGGTGGGGCACATGACCCGGCTGGTGAACGATTTGCTGGATATCTCTCTGATCACACGCGGCACGATGCAGCTTTCGCTCGCGCCGGTCGACGTGTGCGCTTCACTCGGCTGGGCACTCGAGGCCGTCGAACCGCTCGTTAAGCAAAGACGCCATCGCCTGGTACGCCAAATCCCGCAGCATCCGGTATGGGTGCAGGGTGACGCCATACGCTTGGTGCAGGTGTTCGAGAACCTTCTGACAAACGCAGCCAAGTACACTGACGACGACGGCAACATTTCAATCGGACTGGAAATCGTAAGCGGTATGGCTGAGATACGGGTCCGCGACAGCGGCCTCGGTATCTTACCCGGTATGCAGGCGCGAATTTTCGAACTCTTCGTGCAGGACGCGCGGTCTCTAGACCGCTCCGAGGGCGGTTTGGGCATCGGCTTGGCCTTGGTTCGTCATTTGGTGAATCTTCACGGCGGAGTAGTGGAAGCCCATAGCGAGGGCGCCGGAAAAGGTTCCGAATTCGTGGTCCGTTTACCCCTTTTGCCCGACGCGGCAGCGCCGAGCCCGGCATTCAATCCGGAGCCGGCCGGCAGAACGGGTAGGGTGATGATTGTTGATGACGATCCCGACGCCGGCGAAACCATGGCCATACTTCTACAGCTCTACGGCTACGAGGTGGAGCGAGCCATCGACCTTGACTCGGCCATGCAAGTCGGGCGCACTTTCTGCCCGCAAGTGGTGTTGATGGATATCGCCATGCCGGGCGCCGATGGCTATGAGGTGGCGCGGCGCCTCTCCGCAATGCCGGAGATCGGGAATGAAACCATTTATATTGGCATGACCGGCTTCGGGCAAGCGGAAGATTTCCGCCGCAGTGAAGCCGCCGGATTCGCTCAACACTTGGTGAAACCTTTGGACCCAGTTGAACTGGACGGGGTGCTCAGGCGCGTGTTGAATGCTGCTGCCCGTATGAAACCGCCTGTATAGCGGGCTCGGTCATGAACAGACCGTCGGATCGTATGGCTGATAAATAGCTGCGCTTGCGTGGCGCGTCAAATTTAATCGCCGGTCTCAGGAGGTCGCGACCCCTACTGTTCCCGCACCGCGGCCGCCAGGCGTTCTTGAGCCTTAATTGCGTTCATTACGAGTCGCTCGTTCGCCTCTCGCAGTAGCGCGTAACGGCGATCGTTCTCGACCAGCGCCTGCGCGTAATCGCTCTTCGGCTGTTGCGACTCGAGAGCCTTCGACTCCACGCTCCCTTCACTCATCGCCTGGTTGTCGTGGAAGACAAAGCTGCCGAGGCGCTCCCTCTTCGCGCGGTACATGGCGGCATCAGCTTGATCGATGATCGTAGCCGCATCCTTACCATCGTCAGGGTAGAAGCTGATGCCGATGCTTGCTTCCAAGTGAAACACCTGGTCGCCGATGCGGCTGGGGGCGCGAAGCGCCGAGAGCACTTTGTTGGCGATCAAGGCGGCGTCGGACGCTAGACACACATCGGCGAGCAGAATCAGGAACTCGTCGCCACCGTGCCGGCTCACTGTGTCCGCTTCGCGAACTGAGGATGTCAGGCAATGCGCGACCCACTTGAGCACCTCATCGCCGACGGCGTGGCCGAGCGTGTCGTTGATCTGCTTGAAGCCATCGAGGTCCAAAAACAGCAACGCCAACCGGGCGCCATGACGCTTTGCGGTGGCGATATCGTGTGCGAAGCGGTCGAGCAGCAGCGCGCGATTAGGGAGTTTTGTCAGTGAATCGAGTTCAGCAGCCCGCGAAACTTCGTGCAGCGCCCGCGTGGCCGTCTCGGCGTCGGCATTGGCTCGCAGCGCTCTGACCACCAACATCTTGTTGGTCTCGACAAGCCGGTCTACCGCGCTGCTGTCCACACGGCTCTTTGCTTTAGCCACCTGCGGCTGCAACCGGATGAGCGTCGCACGTGCCGCGTCGATTTGCCGGTTCAGTTCGGCGAGTTCGCGAGCGGCTTTTTCCACCGCATCGTAGCTCGGATTAGAGGTTTGGTTCATTAACTCCGTCTAGACAAAAATAAAAGCAACTCAGTCCATCCCGTAAACGGCTTGCCCACCCTGTCCGCGCCCGATATCGACGTGCTCGGCGCCATCGGCGCAGCCGCACCTCGCTGGTCCGCCTGTGCCGCGCTCATTTCATTATCACCTGCATGCGCCGGTGAGAAAAACCTGTCTGGTGCAGGACCTGGCCCAGATCCAAATCGAATGGCGTTCGACGATTTTCTCGTCCGATGACCCACCCCGCGACGATCCGCGGAAAAGGCAGCCGCTTACCAGAGTAACCGGCTGCCCTTCGCTGAGCGAGGCTGTCACAAATGGGCCGGTCACAAGCGAATGGCCCTCGAAGGTCCTGCAAGCTTGTTAAGCAGCATTCATGCCACGAGCAATGTATAGCCGCTGAACAATTACCCGGTGACCGGCGCTGAAAGGCGATTCGGCTTAGCGGATGTTTTTAGACGTATTTATATCGTGCACCCGCGCCGTTAATGTCGAGATGATAAAAACGGTCAGCGCACGGGTCATTGAATTCGTTTCAACTGAGAACCATGCGCACACTTTTTGTAGGAATCGTTAACCCGATTGTACAAATGCCTGTTCTGGCGCGAAATGACATTCCAGGCGGTTGGCATAATCTACTGATCGCAAACGGCGATTTCCACTCGTCACGCTGCGTTCCCAATGGCACATAACTTGCGGAGTTCGATATTAGGGCGTGCTCTGTCGCGTTTCGGACGGCAAAGTACGTTTTATTAACTTTTTCTGAGGAGTAATGACCTAATGTTTAAGCGTTCAGTTTTTGCAGTAGCAGTACTGGCAGCGAGTTCGAGTGTGTTTGCGATGGGCCCGACGAGCCCGCTCGATCCACAGTACAAACCACCGGCGTTCAACGATATTCACAAAGGTGACGGCGCCATGACACAAGACGAATACATGAACTACGTCAATCGTTCATGGACCGAAACCGGTGGCAAAAATATCGATACGTCGCATCCAAAATACTCGGATTATCATAAGAGTCCGCGCTTCGAGATGATGGACAAAAACCACGATGGGTCGATCAGCCAAACCGAGTACACGGGTTTTCACCACGACGCCTGGGGCCGTTCCAAGGCTAAGACAATGATGCAAAAGGACTACGAAGCTTGGTATCAAGATTCGGAAAATCCATTGCACCCGAGCTATAAAAAGAACTAGCATTTCGCGTGGGTCACGGAGCATACGCTTTCGTGACCCACTTAGATTACCAAATCGCGCTCGCGGCCGTGTCGGCTGCGGATAGATATCGGTAGCAATCGCAACCTATTCACTTGAGTAGCACACCCACGGCGATGGCATCAGCATCGCTCGCAGGCGCCCACGGTACGTTCCTAGAGTTGATCTCTGAGCAACACGGCAAGCCGTTCGAGCACCTTTTCCCGCCACGGGCGCTGCAACCACTGTTCGTAAGTGACCAAACGCGAACGCCGCCAGTCCTGCTCGAAGGTAGTAGTCTGTTGCTTCGCGAACGCGGCGTCCAGGACGTTCAGATTGGCCTCATCGTTGAGCCTAAACGAGCGATTGTCAAAATTAGTGGAACCCACCGACACCAACAGCGAATCCACCACCAGCACTTTGCAGTGGTACATCGTCGGCGCAAACTCGGCGATTTTTATGCCGGCTTGCAACAGATCACCCCAGACGGCGCGTGACGCTTTGCGCACGATCGCGGTGTCAATGTGTTCACCCGGAGTAATAATGCGGATCTTTACGCCGCGCTTGGCCGCTGCGACCAGCGCCGCGGTGGTCAGCGCATCGGGCACGAAATACGAACTGGATAAGTCGATGCTGTCGCGCGCGGACGTAATAGCCATCATGTACATCAACTGCATGCTCTCGCTACCGCCGCTGGGAGAACTGCTAAACATTTGCGCGACCATATCACCGCTGGGCTCGAGGTGCGGAAAGTACAGCTCGTCGTGCAGCACCTTGCCTTGCGCCTTGATCCAATTGTCCATGAACACAGCCTGCATCTGTGCAACGACTGGCCCCTCGACGCGAAAGTGAGTGTCGCGCCATTGCGAAGGGTCGCGCGCGTCGCCACGCCACTGATCGGCAATGCCGACGCCGCCGGTAAAGCCGATGCGGCCGTCGATCACCAGCACTTTGCGGTGGGTGCGATTGTTTAACCGCGCCAGATGACTCCAATGGGGCTCGTGGTAACGTTCGATCCCGACACCGGCGCGTTTCATCTCATCGAGGTAACGCTGCTCCATCTTCACACTGCCAATCCAATCGAGCAGCACGTGCACCTTGACACCTGCGCGCGCGCGTTCGCTCAGGGCGTCGGCGAACTCTTTGCCGATCGACTCGGACCAGTAAATGTAGGTTTCGAAGGTGATGGTTCGCTCAGCCGCACGGATCGCCGCGAGCATTTCCGGGAAAATGCGCTCGCCATTGACCAGCGCCTTGACACTGTTTCCCGCCAACAGCGGCGGCCCAAGCAGCGAGCTCATCGAGCGCACGAATTGCGGATCGTCGACCCCATAGCGGCGTTCGAGCTGCCGCTTAATCTTCTTCTCGCCGGTGGCGAAATTCATCAACAGAATCGTGGCGCAAACAGTGACCACGCTGCTGATTAAGGCGATCCAAATCGGTTTTCTTGTCATTGAGGCGTTCTCGAGGCAGTTGGAAAATCTACTCAGCGGTGGCGGCTTCCCACTCACCGATTGACTCGTAGCGAATCGCATCGACTCGATTGCGGAGAACGACACCAAATGTGGATCTTCGCGTGATCGGAATTTCTCGATTGCACGAATCGGATTCCGTCCAGCAGTACCTTTTCGTTAGGCAGCGCCCGCGCGAATTGAAACAATGCCTGTTATACACACAAATTATCACTGAAGGAAATCGAGCAGGTCTTTGGTCAACCGCTCTTTCTCAGTTGCAAATAGTCCATGAGGCGCGCCGTCGTATGTAACCTAGAACCGGTAGTTGGACGGGGTGGAGTGCGCGGTTATGGGGGTGCAGGGCAATGCGCGACGAGGCGGAATGGTCGTTCCATTCCAACGAGTTGCAACGCCGCCCGGCGCCGCCAGAACCGTGCAATCCGCCCCGTAGCGACGTCTGACCTAATGGGTGGGCGTAAAATTTATGAAGCATTCAATTAAAATCATGATGTTGTACC
>JANNFT010000110.1:0-6301 GCA_031380185.1 Pseudomonadota bacterium | reverse complement strand
CGACAAGCAATATCCATGCGCCTCCTGGCGATGCGCTGCTAAATTAACCAATGAAACTGCAGATACCAGATTGCCAAAGATGCAAAAAAATTCACCAAGATCGCAGGCAAGTATTTCAAGTGTGTGCCAAAGGTATAACTCTTATCGATCGACATGACCATGACACCTGCGGCGGAGCCGATGACGGTGAGGCTGCCACCGATGCCGATCATAAGGGCGTTGAGCGCCCATTGGTCGTAGTCTAGTTTCGGGTTGGACATGAGCGCAGCGGCTTCGACGGGCACATTATCCAGTATGCCGGAGATCACACCCAAGATGACGTTGACCCAAGTCGGCGAAACGGTTTCGTACAACTGCGAGATGTAGCGGAGCCAACCGACGTGACTAAGCGCCGCGACGCCGCTGATGATGCCTATGAAAAACATCAAAGTGTTCCACTCGACTTTTTGCAGTTGCACTAACAATTGTATGGATTCGGAACATTTTTTCAAGTGCCAGCAATATAGGGTGATCGCGCCAAGCACCATGCCAATGGCGAATTCGATCTTGACATTGAGTACGACGTTCATCAGTACGGCGAGCACCAGCCCAACAACGCTGATGGCGATGAGCGCCCAGGCGCCGGGCTTGAGTGCGCTATCGGTTTCGGTTTGCGCGATGATGCCGCCGGGCAGATTTTTCAGGTAGAACGTTTGCAACACCCACGCGCTTGCAGCCCAGCCGATTAGCCCGGCGGGGGCCAGTAACAACAACCCGACAATACTGATCTTCCCGGCAAGCACAACCATGAGGCTGGTGGCGGTGCCGAGGAACCACACGCCGGAGTTGGATGCGATGATGATGTTGCACAACGCCGCGTGGGTGTATGCGCGATTTTCCGACACCTGCTTAATGGATTTGCCAAAAATCATCGCGGTGGTGATGTTGTTGACAAAGGGGCTGAGCAGTGCCGCCAGCGCCCCGGTCGCCCAGAACAATCCTTTGGCGCCCAAGCCGAGTTGTAACAAGTAACGGTTCAGCGCCGCGAAAACGTTGCGTTCGGCCAGTATTTCTACAATCATCCACATGAAGGCCATAAAGCCGATCAGGCCGAACACTGCGATTTCGTTATGTTCCTGCGCTTGCAAAAATGGCGCAAAGCGCGCCGGATCATCACCGGAAAAATAGTAATGTAGGCCGATCACCAACCAACTCAGCAGCATCAACAGCGCTGGTTTGAACTTGTCCATATGCAGTTTCGCTTCGAGCACGATCGCGACCATGCACACGGTGAAAATGCAGAGTACCGTCAATCCTGTAAGGGAAAGCGGCGCAATGACTAGCAAGGGGGATTGCATTGTTCTTCGAGGTCGGCGTTTTGGAAATCGCCGTCATTGTTGTAAAATAATGATTCTACATAATATTCCTAGGCAAAGCCGGCTCCCTCCGAGATAAAAAACGGCACGGGAATTTTTTTGTTGGAAAGCGATCCAATCGCTCAAAGTTTTCGTAAGCGAAAAATTCACGGACAGAAAAATGATTGCCTTCCCGTTTACTCGGTAAGGCGCGAGGTTAGGAACGCGAGCATGATTAAAGTAGAGAACTTAAAAAAGGCGTTCGGCATGAAGTACGCCGTTAATGGCGTTTCCTTCGCGGTCGAGCGCGGCGAAGTGTTGGGTTTCCTCGGGCCGAACGGCGCGGGCAAGACGACGACCATGCGCATGATTATGGGATTCATCCCGCCGACCGACGGCAAGATCAGCGTCGGCGGATTCGATATGGCCGAGAACCCGATTCCGGGCAAACGCTTGATGGGCTATCTACCGGAAAATGCGCCGGCGTATACCGATATGACTGTGCATGGATTTCTCGGCTTCGCCGCTGATTTGCGCGGACTGTCGGGAGAGGCGAAGAAAAAAGCGATCGGTAACGCGGTCGAAATGTGTTTCCTTGAGAGCGTGCTGCATCAGAGCGTCGATACGCTGTCAAAGGGTTATCGGCATCGCGCTTCACTGGCGCAAGCGCTGTTGCACAATCCCGATATTCTCATTTTGGACGAGCCGACCGATGGCCTGGATCCGAATCAGAAACACGAAATTCGCACCTTGATTCGCCGCATGGGCGAGACCAAAGTCATCATCTTCTCGACACACATTTTGGAGGAAGTCGAAGCGGTGTGTTCCCGCGCGATCATTATCGATCGCGGCGAAATCGTCGCGAATGGCACGCCGCGAGAATTGAAGGCAAGATCGCACAATGCCGGCGCGGTGATCATTTCGCTGCTTGGCGCCGCGCCATCCGACGTAATCGGCAAACTCAGCGTGATTTCGGCGGTAAAAGAAACCCAAGTCATTTCCGAGGATGCGGGCCGCACCGTGCTGCGCTGTATTCCGAAGAAAGAACACGTAAGCGGTAGCTTCTCGCGCGTCATCGCCGAACTCGTTCAGCGTGAAGCTTGGCGCCTGGAGGAGTTGCGCGTCGAGGAGGGCAAGTTGGACGACGTGTTCCGCAGCATCACGCTCTCGGAAACTCAGAAGGGAGCGACGCAATGAGTGCCTGGAACAACGTTAAAGCAATCGCCAAGCGCGAGTTGGGCGCCTATTTTTCGTCACCGGTGGCGTATGTGTTTATCGTGATCTTTTTGCTGCTCACGGGATTTTTCACGTTCAACGTCGGCCAGTTTTTTCAAATCGGTGAAGCGTCGCTGGCGCCATTTTTCTACTGGCACCCGTGGCTGTATTTGTTCCTTGTTCCGGCAGTCGGCATGCGCCTGTGGTCCGAGGAGCGTCGCCAGGGAACGATGGAATTATTGTTGACCATGCCGATTACCACGTGGCAGGCGATTCTCGGCAAATTTCTCGCGTCGTGGATGTTTCTTGCGATCGCGTTACTGTTGACATTTCCGATCGTGATCACGGTGAACTATCTCGGCGATCCCGATAACGGCATTATCTTTGCCGGTTACCTCGGCAGCCTTTTGCTCGCCGGCGCCTATTTGGCGATCAGCTCGATGACCTCGGCGATGACACGCAATCAAGTGGTGAGCTTCATTGTCTCGGTAGTGATCTGTTTGTTCCTGATCATTGTCGGCTACGGGCCGGTGACGGATTTGCTGACCGGTTGGGGCAGCCCGGCGTTGGTCGATACCATCGCGTCATTCAGTGTGATTACCCATTTCGATCCGTTCCAAAAAGGCCTGATCGATTTGCGTGACATCATCTTTTTTCTGTCCATTATCGTGTTCGCGTTGTTCACCACGGGTGTGATTATTCGCGCCCACCGCGCGGGCTAGGACGAGGGTTAATCGTGAAAAATAACGGCTTATCTAATCTTATGTATTCCGCCGGCGGCGTGATCGTGCTGTTTGTGATCTTGCTTGCCGTGAATTTTATTGTTCGAGCCATTCCCGGTCGCGTAGATTTGACTCACGGCAGTTCTTACACGTTGTCGGATGGCACCAAACGTATTCTGGAAAAAATTCCGGCGCCGGTGAAAGTGCGCTTCTATGCCAGTAAATCCGAAACCGCGATGCCGGTGCAAATGAAAACCTACGCGAAGCGGATCGAGGATTTGCTCAATGAATACAAGTCTCGCGCCGGCGGCAAATTGATCGTCGAGAAATACGATCCGGCGCCGGATTCCGACGCGGAGGATTCAGCCAACCTCGATGGCATCGAACCGCAGCCGCTGAATACCGGCGAGAAGTTTTTTCTCGGTCTTGCCGTCAGTCATCTCGATCAGCGCGTGGCGATTCCCGTCATGTCGCCGGAACGCGAGACCTTGCTGGAATATGATTTGACTCGCGCCATTTCGCAAGTGAGCAAGAAAAATAAGCCGGTGCTGGGTGTCATGACGGCGTTGCCGATGTTCGGCTCGCAGGGCATGCCGATGATGAACCAGGGGCCACAGCCGGCGTGGGCCGTCATTAACGAATTGAAACGCGATTACGACGTGCGCGAAATTCCGTTGGCGAGCAGCAAAATCGATGGCGATGTCAAAGTGTTGATGGTGGCGCATCCGCGCGATATTTCCGCGTCTGCGCAGTACGCGATCGATCAATTCATCATGCGTGGCGGCAAGCTAATCGCCTTCCTCGATACCTACGCGTATTTCGATCAGATAAGAAACCCGGTCAATCCGCAACAGCAAATGGGTGGCGGCGCGTCGTCGCTAGACAAGTTGCTGCCAGCGTGGGGGGTGGCGTTGGACCCGAGCAAAGTCGTCGCCGACATGCGTTTCATGCGCGCCAACGGTCAGCGCGGTTTGCCGGCGCTGCTGAATCTGAATGCCGAAGCGTTTAATCCACAGGACGTCGTTGCAAGCCAATTGGGATCCATGCTGTTGCCATTCGCTGGGACATTCTCTGGCAAGCCGGCCGCCGGTTTGACGCAGACCGTGTTGATCAAAAGTTCGAAGAGCGCCGAGCTGCGAGATTCGATCATGGCGACCCACGGCGTCGATGCCAATGCGATGACGTTGAAAGCGGCCGGTGTCGAGTATCCGATCGCAATTCGCCTGAATGGCAAGTTCAAGACCGCGTTCCCGGAAGGCAAACCGAAAGAAGAACCCAAGGTCGATCCGAATAATCCCGAGGCGAAGCCGGAAATGCCTAAGCCCGAGGAAAATCCTGCGTCGCAAATCAAAGAATCCGCGCAGGAAAATGCCGTGGTGCTGATTGGCGACGCCGATTTATTATCGGATCAGGCGAGCGTTCAAGACATCGGCGAATCGATGGGTCAGCGTGTTTACATTCCACGCAACGGCAATATCAACTTCGCACAAAGTTTAGTCGAACTATTCGCCGGCGACGAAAACCTGATAAACCTGCGCAGCCGCGCCGCGCAGTTCCGGCCGCTGACGGTGGTGCAGCAAATGGAAGCGAAAGCGGCAGAGAGTTATGCCGGCAAAATTCGCGAGATGGAACAGACCTTGGCGACGGCGCAACGCAACATTACGGATTTGCAAAAAAACAAAGCGGAAGGTCAGCAATTTGTTCTTTCGCCAGAGCAAAAGACCGAGCTTGAAAACTTCCGCAAGAAACAAGCCGATACCCGCAAGGATCTGAAAGAGTTGCGCAAGAGTTTGCGAACGGATTCCGACGCGCTGGAATTTTGGACAAAGCTTATCAATGTCGGCGCCATGCCATTGCTGGTGGCCCTCGTCGGAATCGCGCTCGCGATACTTAAGAGAAGATGGGTGAGTGCGCGATGAACCGCAAACAGTTTTCGATATTGCTTGCCATCCTCGTGGTGCTGAGTGGCCTGGTGTGGTCGTTAAAGAAAAACGATGAGAGCGGTTGGACACAATCGGCCAATCGAGTCGGCCAGACCTTGTTGCCGGCGTTTCCGATCAACGCTGTCGCCAACATTCGCATCGACAACGGGCATTCGGCCGTAAGCCTCGCGAAAAAAGACGGCCAATGGCGGGTGAAAGAGCGCGGCGATTATCCCGCTAACTTCAGCATGATCAGCGATCTGTTAGTCAGAATTCAAGATCAAAAAATTATTCAGGTTGACGCTGTCAGCGCGGATCAACGCTCGGAGTTATATTTGATCGAACCGAATAAAGATAAGCCAAGCGCGATTGCGATTGATCTTCAAGACGCGAGCGAAAAACCTATTGCCAGGCTATTGCTGGGTAAACGCTACATGAAGAAAGGCGCCGGCGGCGCTGACGTGGCTGCAGGGCGTTACGTCATGGTTGTGGGCGAGGAAAAGTCGGTGGCGTTGGTTGGCGATGCGCTGCTCGACGCAGAACCGAAACCGGAAACCTGGATCGCGAAGGATTTCGTTCGCGCCGAGAAAGTTAAATCGATCGCGTTCAAAGGCGACGACGGCGCAACGGTCTGGAAAATGCAGCGCGATAAGGAAGGCGGTGATTGGCAATTGGCCGATGCGAAAGCAACGGAAAAATTCGATAACAGCCGCGGCGCCAGCGCGGTCAACTCGATCTCGATGATGAGTTTTATCGACGTCGTCGCAAGCACGGCGGCGCTTGACACCGGCATGGCCAAAGCGCGCGCCGTCGTAGCCGAAACGTTTGATGGCTTAACCTACGCATTCCGAATCGGCAATGCATCCGGTGACGACAATCAATACATCGGCGTGAGCGTCAGCGGTGATGTCGCGAAAGCGCGTAACGCCGCGCCGGACGAAAAGCCGGAAGACAAGCAGCGCTTGGATAAAGAGTTCAAAGAACGTTTAGCGAAACTCGAAACCCGTTTGAAATTTGAGAAGACATTATCGAGTTGGACCTACATCACGCCGAAGTGGCGCCTCGATCCCCTGCTGAAGGACCGCGCAGGATTGATGATGGATAAACA
>JANNFT010000326.1:0-9088 GCA_031380185.1 Pseudomonadota bacterium | reverse complement strand
CTGACCCTGGCGGCCGCCGGCGCATGCACCGCAGTGGCCGCATTTTGGAGCCTGCCGGCGGCGTTTCTCACCGGCGCCGCCGCAGCCGCGGGGATTGCATTGATCAATTCACTGGGCAACCTCGCCGGATTCGCGAGCACGTCGGTGATCGGTCGAATGAGCGACGCGTTCGGCAGCACGGCGCCCGCGCTCTATCTGTTCGGTACCCTGGTACTCGTCGGCAGTGCCCTCGTGCTGCTGATTCCTGCAAGGTTAGTTAACAAATGAACCCGAACGGCGCCGGGAAAAAACCTGCGGCTGGCACTGCTTTCGATTGAGCCTGAGACGAGAGTCAACGTGAAGCTAATGGCACGCTAACGTAAGCGTGTAGCGCGACCGCCTAGAATTTTGTAAATCAAATGTGCAGACTCATTGGCTTTGAAGGATGGAGATGTGCATGGCGGAGGACGAAGCGAGGTGGGCATACTGGACCAAGCAGATTAAGGGGTGGCAAGCCAGCGGACTGTCGCGCAACGCGTATTGCCAACACGAAGGATCAAAGCTGTCGATTCTCCTAATTCGTGTCAGAAATGTTCCTAATTGATGTCAGTAACAGGATTTCAGTTTTGCGAGATCTAAACATTAGCGTCGCACGAACTAAATGTTTGACTAATGTCGGAAACCAGGCGCAAAGCGTGAATAGTGACTGCGCCCGTCCAACTCACGCTCCTGGCCGATAGTGCACAAAGTCCATCAGATTAAGTCCATAGCCCAGCGCACCCAATAAACTATCCCGGCGCCAATACCCGTGGCGCCAGCCCCATGCGCCGAGCCCGCTGGGCGAATTGTTTATCATCAAACGAGGCCACGCTGTCGCAACCTCGATAGCGGGCATGATGCAACGCGTCCGCTAACTCCAGCCCGGCTTGGCAATGGGACAGCGCTTGAACAATGCTTTCTCGATCCTCAACAGTGACCTGGGGCGAGGCCAGAAGGTGATTTATCACCCCCGCAATTTGTGCCGTCGAGAACTTATAGTACCCACGCATTACCCATTCCAGCTCGAGCAGTACCGTCTTGCAAACCATCAGTGGACCGCCTGATTCCATCAGCCTGCGTGCGGCCTCCCGCTGTTTTTTCGCCTCAGCGTCGCCCTCGTCCTGGATGTAATAACGCACCAGGACATTAGTATCGAGTCCGATCACTTGCTTCGTCCAGTCTTGCCTTTGGTCAGCAAACCGGCCGGATCGAAATCTGCCCGCACGGACGCGCGATTGCTACGAAGCATGCCAAAGCCGCTTGACGGAAGGTCTATGGGCGTAGTGACGATACGCATTTCCGCATGATCTCCCACCAGGATAAACTCGACTTTGCTGCCTTGACGCAGTCCCAATTGTTGCCGCAGCGGCTTTGGAATCGTGACTTGCCCCTTGCTTGTAACGGATGTCGTGTCCATAGCTGTTCTCGTAGTAATACCAGGTAAGAATACCATAATTGTGAGGTAGATCGGACGGTGCAATCAAGCTAAACGTGCGTAAATTTCCGGTCTTTGAGATGCCCGCGTGCGAGGCGAATAGGGTAGACTGTTGAGTTGATAGAAATAAAAGAACCCGAGGAGTCAAGATTGCCGAACGAAGTGGCCATCGACGTTAAACAAGTCGAGCAGGCCTTAAAAAAAGCCAAGCGCGGCCTACCGAAAGGCCGCCCGGTCGATGCGACTGCTTTAGCAGAAATTTGCGCGCTATTGGGCAACGAACCACGCCGCCGCGATCTGCTGATCGAGCATCTGCACAAAATCCAAGACAAGTTCGGCCACATCTCCGCCGCTCATACGGTGGCGCTGGCGAGTGAGATGAACCTCGCTATGACCGAAGTGTACGAAGTTGCGACGTTTTATCATCACTTCGACGTGATCAAAGAAGGTGGCGCCGTACCGCAAGCCATCACGGTGCGCGTGTGCGATTCGGTTGCTTGCGAAATCGCCGGGGCGAAGGAATTACTGCAAAAGTTGCCAGCAATTTTGGGCAAAGACGTTCGCGTGATCTCAGCGCCGTGTATCGGTCGTTGCGAATCGGCGCCTGCCGCAGTGGTGCATCAGAATCCGGTATGCGAGGCGACGGTCGAAAAAATCGCGGAGCTGGTCAAGCAAAAAGCCACCAAACACGAGCATGCGAACTACATTGCCTACGTCGGTTTTGGCGATTACAAAAAACAAAGCGGCTACCTAACTTGGATCGCGTGCGCGGCGGGCAAACGCGATGTCGAATCCGTCATCAAGGAAATGGAAAATTCCGGTCTGCGCGGTTTAGGTGGCGCAGGTTTCCCGGCGGGACGCAAATGGCGCATCGTGCGCGGTGAAACGGGCCCGCGCTTCATGGCCGTCAACATCGACGAGGGTGAGCCCGGAACGTTCAAAGATCGCTGGTATTTGGAACGCGATCCGCATCGCTTTTTGGAAGGCATGTTGATCGCCGCGTGGGCGGTAGGCATCGAGGCGATTTGGATTTATTTGCGCGACGAATATCACGGCGTGCGCGAGAATCTTGAGAAAGAAATCGCCGCTCTCAAGGCCAATCCGCCGGCTGGTATCAAGCTTCCGGACATCGATCTGCGCCGTGGCGCGGGCGCTTACATTTGCGGCGAGGAATCGGCCATGATCGAATCGATCGAAGGCAAGCGCGGCATGCCGAGATTGCGTCCGCCCTATGTGGCGCAGGTGGGCCTGTTCAACCGCCCTACCCTCGAACACAATATGGAAACCCTGTATTGGGTGCGCGACATTCTGGAAAAAGGCGCCGACTGGTTCGCGAGCCAAGGCCGTAATGGCCGCAAAGGTTTACGCTCATTTTCCGTCAGCGGCCGCGTGAAAAAACCCGGCGTGCATCTGGCGCCGGCCGGTATTTCGTGCCGCGAACTCATTTCCGAATTCTGCGAGGGCATGTTGGACGGCCACCAGTTCTATGGCTATTTGCCCGGTGGCGCGTCGGGCGGCATCTTGCCTGCGAGCCACGGTGATATCCCGCTAGATTTCGACACACTACAACCCTACGGCTGCTTCATCGGCTCGGCAGCGATCGTGATCTTCTCGCAGCACGACAAAGCCAGCGACGTTGCGCGCAACTTGATGGGTTTTTTTAAGCACGAATCCTGCGGCCAATGTACGCCGTGTCGCGTCGGCACGGCAAAAGCGCTGACGTTGATGCAGGCGCCGAAATGGGACAAGGACCTGCTGAGTGAATTGTCGACGGCAATGATGGATGCATCGATTTGTGGCCTAGGCCAAGCCGCGCCGAATCCGATTCAAAGCGTGATCAAATATTTTCCAAATGAGATTCAATAAAGAAAATGTAGGTTGGGCTGAGGAACGATGCTTAACAGCAGCGGATATTTACGACGCCACCATTGTTGGGCTTGCTTCGTCAGCCCGGCCTAAAATGAAGATCAGAATATGAATGCACCTTTGACCGCGGAACTGCAAGCCGAAGCCGTCAACTTCAAATTAAACGGTGCGGACGTCGTTGGCTATAGCAACGAAACTATTCTCGAAACGGCCAAACGCAACGGCGTCGACATTCCGCATTTGTGCTACATGCCCGGCTATCGAGCCGACGGTAACTGCCGCGCCTGCATGGTGGAGATCAACGGCGAGCGCGTATTGGCGCCGTCCTGCTGCCGCTATCCGCAGGCCGGCATGGAAGTCAGCAGCAACAACGAGCGTTCCGTCAATGCGCAGAAAATGATTCTGGAATTGTTGTTGTCGGACATGCCCGAAAAAGATTACACGCTCAATTCCGAACTCGATCAGTGGGCGAAAAAACTCGCTATGGGCAAGCCGCGCTTCGCGCCGCGCCCGCCGGTGAAATCCGATTTGAGTCATCCCGCCATGGCGGTAAATCTCGATGCCTGCATCCAGTGCACGCGCTGCGTTCGCGCTTGCCGCGAAGAGCAAGTGAACGACGTGATCGGCTTTGCCTTCCGCGGCGATCATTCGAAAATCGTGTTCGATCTCGACGATCCCATGGGCGAAAGCACCTGCGTCGCTTGCGGCGAATGTGTGCAGGCTTGCCCCACGGGCGCGCTGATGCCCGCACGTAACGCCGCACTGAGCATACCGGACAAAACCGTCGATTCGCTCTGCCCCTATTGCGGCGTCGGTTGTCAGCTCACCTACAACATCAAAGACAACAAGATTCTGTATGTTGAAGGCCGGGACGGCCCCGCAAACCACAATCGCTTATGCGTGAAGGGTCGTTACGGTTTCGACTACGTACATCACAAGCATCGCCTCACGAAACCGCTGATCCGTAAGCCCGGCATGCCCAAGCCCGGGCACGAATTGCCGTCCCCGGAAGAAGCGGCGACGTGGTTCCGCGAAGCGACGTGGCAGGAAGCCCTCGACCTCGCCGCCGGCAATCTCAAAACTATCCGCGATCGCGACGGCCCTAACGCGCTGGCCGGATTCGGCTCGGCGAAAGGCAGCAACGAAGAAGCATACCTGTTCCAAAAATTGGTGCGTACCGGATTCGGCACCAACAATGTCGATCATTGCACGCGCCTGTGTCACGCATCATCGGTGATGGCGCTGCTCGAGGGCATCGGCTCCGCCGCCGTGTCGAATCAAGTATCCGATGTGATGAAGGCAGAATTGATCTTGTTGATCGGCGCTAATCCTATCGTCAACCATCCGGTCGCCGCGACTTGGATCAAAAACGCCGCGAAGAACGGCGCCAAACTCATCATCGCCGACCCGCGCCGTAGCAGCTTGTCGCGCTATGCGTGGCGTACGTTGCAATTTAACGCCGATACCGATGTGGCATTACTCAACGCCATGATGTACGTCATTGTCCACGAAAGTTTGGTCGATGAAGATTTCATCGCCAGCCGCACCATCGGCTACGAAGATCTCAAGAACAACGTCGCCGACTACAGCCCAGAAACCATGGCGCCGATTTGCGGCGTCGATGCCGAAACGATTAAAGAAGTCGCACGCGCATTTGCCACCAGCAAGGGCTCGATGATTTTATGGGGCATGGGAATTTCCCAACATGTGCACGGCACGGACAACGCCCGTTGCCTGATCGCGCTGTCGCTGATGACCGGTCAAATCGGCCGTCCCGGGACGGGACTGCATCCGCTGCGTGGCCAAAACAATGTGCAAGGCGCGTCGGATTCCGGTCTGATTCCGATGGTGTTTCCCGACTATCAGCGCGTCGACAATCCGGTCGCGCTGAAACGGTTTGAAGCCCTTTGGAACACCAAGCTCGACAGCAATCCGGGCCTGACCGTGGTTGAAATCATGGATGCCGTGCATGCCGGTAAAATCCACGGCATGTACGTGATGGGAGAGAATCCCGCCCTGTCAGACCCGGACGCGAATCACGCGCGAGTCGCGCTATCCGAATTGGAATGTTTAGTCGTGCAAGATATTTTCATGACGGAGACGGCGTATTTCGCCGACGTGATTTTCCCGGCCTCGGCGTTCCCGGAAAAAACCGGCACCTTCACCAACACCGATCGCATGGTGCAACTCGGTCGCCGCGCGCTCGATATGCCGGGCGATGCGCGGCAAGATTTGTGGATTATTCAGGAGTTGGCAAAACGTTTGGGATGTCAGTGGAATTATTCGGGAGCGGAAAACGGCGTCGCTTCTGTGTTCAATGAAATGCGCAAGGCCATGGATAGCATCGCCGGCATCACCTGGGAACGCTTGGAAAATGAAGGCTCGGTGACGTATCCGTGCGAGAAGGAAGGCGACCCCGGCGAATCTGTTGTTTTTGTCGATGACTTCCCGCGGGAATCGGGCCGCGCGCGCTTCGTCCCCGCGGACATCATCCCGGCCAACGAGCGGCCCGACAGCGAGTATCCGTTCGTGTTGATCACGGGCCGTCAATTGGAGCACTGGCACACCGGCAGCATGACGCGTCGCGCCGGTGTGTTGGACGCGATCGAGCCGTTCCCTGTCGCGCTGGTGCACCCGCTGGATTTGGACAAGCTCGGCGCCAAACCGGGTGACACGATTACCGTCGCGTCAAGGCGCGGCAAAATTTCGCTGTATGCCCGTGCCGACGATGGCACACCCGTGGGTGCGCTGTTCATCCCATTCTGCTATTACGAAGCGGCGGCGAATGCGCTGACCAATCCGGCGCTCGATCCGGTCGGTAAGATTCCTGAATTCAAGTATTGCGCCGTGAAGCTCTCTAAGGGCGGGCAACCTTTGCCCACATCCAGCTTCGGCGGCGGCCAAGCGTTGGCGGCGGCGTAACTTTTTCGGAAATTAAGCGTCCAATCGTTATGACCGACCAAATTATCTCCTTCGCGACCGGCAAGCCGATCGCCAACGACTACACCACGCTGGTTGATAAGCTGAATCGCCCGATCCGCGACCTGCGAATTTCCGTCACCGATCGCTGCAATTTCCGCTGCGTATATTGCATGCCGAAAGAAGTGTTCGGCAAGGATTATCAATTTCTCGAACACACATCGCTGTTAACTTTCGAAGAAATCACTCGCGTCGCACGACTGTTCAAAGAAATCGGCATCGAGAAAATTCGACTTACCGGTGGTGAACCTTTGGTTCGTCGCAATCTGGAAAAACTGATCGAGATGCTGGCAAAACTCGATCTGGACTTGACCCTGACGACCAACGCGTCGCTGCTTAAGAAAAAAGCGCAATCCTTAAAAGATGCAGGATTGAAGAGGGTCACCGTCAGCCTTGATTCGCTCGACGACACGGTTTTCAAGGCGATGAATGACGTCGACTTTCCCGTTGCGCGCGTGCTCGAAGGCATCGATCATGCCGCGTCGATCGGCCTCGCGTCGATCAAAATCAACATGGTGGTCAAACACGGCGTCAACGATCAAGACATCGTGCCCATGGCGCGCTACTTCAAAGGCTCCGGCCACATTTTGCGCTACATCGAATACATGGACGTCGGCGCAACCAACGGTTGGAAGATGGACGACGTGATTCCATCGGCGGAAGTGATTCGCCGCATTCACGCGGAAATGCCGCTGCTGGCCATCGATCCGAATTACACCGGCGAAGTCGCCGAGCGTTGGCGTTATAGCGATGGCAGCGGCGAAGTCGGCGTCATCAGTTCGGTCACCCAAGCGTTCTGCCGCACCTGCACGCGCGCGCGACTTTCGACCGAAGGCAAGCTTTACACCTGCCTATTCGCAACCCAGGGTCACGATATTCGGCATATGCTGCGCGGTGGTTCGAGCGATCAGGAAATACTTGATTATGTCACCGGTATCTGGCGCGTTCGCGGCGATCGTTACTCGGAGATCCGTTCCGATGCGACGGTCAAGCTGCAAAAAATCGAAATGTCGTATATTGGCGGATAGAAATGTAGGTTGGGCTGAGGTGCGAAGCCCAACAACAGCAGATTTTTTTCAACGCATCATTGTTGGGTTTCCTTCCTCAACCCAACCTACAATTTTTTATGTGACATGCCCGAAAAGCAATGGCCCGAGGCCGCCCCGTACCAGACCGGCTCTCCAAGCACTATGTGTGGCGATCCAATATCCACGCGGCTCCTGGCGCATCGACTAAATTAATTTATGTATCGCCCGCAACTCTCCAGCGCCAGCCGTCCGGCGACATTCGTCGTTGATGCAGTCAATGAAACCGGCGCCAGCGAACCGACTTCCATCGCCGGCGAGCACCCCCTAACCCTCTACGTCGACAAGCGTGAGATCGTCACGCTGATGACCTTGGGCGCGGCCCCGGAGGCCCTCGCCATCGGCTATTTGCGCAATCAGCGCTTGGTGAAAAACATCGAAGACATTGGCTCGGTGCAGGTGGATTGGGAAGTCAACGCCGTCGCCATTACCACCCATAGCGGTATCGCAGACCTTTCCAAACGCATGGAAAAGCGCACGGTCACGACCGGCTGCGGCCAAGGCACGATGTTCGGCGATTTGATGGAAGAAATTGATAACGTCAAATTGCGTGACGATGTTTCTCTGTCCGAGGAAACATTCTTCGCATTGCTCAACGCCGTGCGCATTCACGACACAGTTTACAAGCAAGCCGGTGCGGTGCATGGCTGCGCGCTGTTCAGCGGCGGCGAATTGCAATACTTCGTCGAAGATGTCGGCCGCCACAACGCAGTAGACGCCATCGCCGGCATGATGTGGCTCGATCATGTTGACGGTTCCGATAAAATTTTTTATACGACCGGTCGCCTCACTTCCGAGATGGTGATCAAGGCCGCACAAATGCGCATTCCGTTTTTGGTGTCGCGATCGGGCCTGACACAAATGGGTTACGAAGTCGCGAACCGCGTCGGCATCACCATGATCGGCCGCGCCACCGGCAAACACTATTTGCTGTTCACCGGTAAAGAGCGGTTCAACAAGTCCCTTAAATCCGACCCCGCATTGTAAGCGCGCAATGGAGCCTGTACCATCGCGGTCAACCTAACGCGTCACAGCAAATTATGAGCATCAAATCCGACAAATGGATTCGCCGTATGGCGCAACAGCACGGCATGATCGAGCCGTTCGAGCCGAACCAGGTACGCCACGCCGACGGCAAGCGCATCGTCTCGTATGGCACGTCGAGCTACGGCTACGACATTCGCTGCTCTAGCGAGTTTAAGCTGTTCACGAATATCAACTCGACTATCGTCGATCCGAAAAATTTCGATGACAAATCATTCGTCGACATCCAGGGCGATCATTGCATCATCCCGCCAAATTCATTCGCGTTGGCGCGCACGGTTGAGTATTTTCGTATTCCGCGCAACGTGTTGACCATTTGCCTGGGAAAATCGACGTATGCGCGTTGCGGCATCATTGTCAACGTCACGCCGTTCGAGCCGGAATGGGAGGGCTACGTCACGCTGGAGTTTTCCAACACCACACCGTTGCCGGCAAAAATTTATGCGAACGAAGGCATCGCGCAAGTGATTTTCTTTGAAAGCGATGAAGTCTGCGAGACCAGTTACAAGGATCGCGGCGGTAAATATCAAGGTCAAAGCGGCGTGACATTACCGAAGATTTAGGCAGCCAGTCATTTCGTTTCGCGACGGTCAATGTAATATTCTTGCCGCCAATGCGACCAATTGAATGCTACGCCAAAATCGATTTTCGCTGAACCGGG
>JANNFT010000098.1:0-9160 GCA_031380185.1 Pseudomonadota bacterium | reverse complement strand
ATTTTCCTGACCGAAGACGCGAAGAAGAAAATGATTGCCTCTGGCGTTACGAACAACGATATGCGCCGCATCATGACGCGCGCATTTACGCAGTTCAAGACTGGCTTGTAAATCAAATGCATTGACGTCCAATCGGGCTGGCTTGATGATGCGCAGGCCAGCCGCGTAATAACAACAGGGCCATTGATGGCGAACGATATTCCTGAAAAGTCCAACGGCAACGACGCCGAGTTTCTTCGCATCGAAAATATCACCAAGAGTTGGGATGCGGTCACCGCCGTCGACCGCGTTTCACTCACCATCGCCAAGGGCGAGTTGTTCGCGCTGCTCGGCAGTTCCGGCTGCGGTAAATCGACCTTGCTGCGCATGTTGGCCGGTTTCGAAACACCCAGTTCCGGCAAGATTTTCCTAGACGGCAAAGATATCACCGACGTGCCGCCGTACGAACGGCCGATCAATATGATGTTTCAGTCCTACGCGCTGTTTCCGCATATGAGCGTGTGGGAGAACGTCGCGTTCGGCTTGAAGCGCGACGGCATCCCAAAGGATCAGATCGAACGCCGCGTCGAGAATATGCTGCAACTGGTGCAGCTCAAACCTTACGCCAAGCGTAAACCACATCAGCTTTCCGGCGGACAGCAACAGCGCGTCGCGCTGGCGCGCTGCATGGCGAAGCGGCCGCAATTGGTGTTGCTCGACGAGCCGCTCGGCGCCCTCGACAAAAAATTGCGCGAGCAGACGCAACTCGAGGTCGTGAATATTTTGGAGCAAGTCGGCTTGACCTGCGTCATGGTTACCCACGATCAACAAGAAGCGATGACCATGTCGAGCCGTATCGCGGTGATGTCCGAAGGCAAGTTTTTGCAAATCGGTTCGCCGTCGGAAATTTACGAAACGCCGAACTGCCGCTTCGTCGCGGATTTTATCGGTGACTGCAATATGTTCAACGGCACATTGATCGTCGACGAGCCGGATCACGTCGTGGTCGAAACGCCGGAATGCAAACACTACGTCGGTCACGGCATCACCGGCACATTGGGCATGGACGTCAGCGTTGCGGTGCGGCCGGAGAAAATTGTCGTGGAGAAAACCAAGCCGGCAGGCGAATACAATGTCTGTCATGGCGAAGTGGTTGATCTTGCGTATCTCGGCAGCTACACCACCTATCATCTGAAACTCGCTTCCGGCATGAAGCTCAAGGCCAGCGCGCCAAATATCGATCGCCATCACGAGGGCGCGCCGACCTGGGGCGACCAGGTGTACGCGAGTTGGTCGGATTCCGCCATGGTTGTGTTGACGAGCTAGTGTGATGAAAATTTTGGCGCGCGTTAAGAATATCGACTGGGGCCGAACCACGGTGCTCGGCGTGCCGTTCGTTTGGCTGATTTTATTTTTCCTGATTCCGTTCCTGATTATTTTCAAAATCAGCGTATCGGAAATGCAGGTCAGCCGGGTGCCGTTTAAAGACATTGTCACCTATAGCGACGGCGCACTCAATCTTAGCTTGAAGCTGGGAAACTACGTGTTTCTGGCGCAAGACTCGCTTTATATCCTGACCTTCATTAGCTCGCTCAAGTACGCATTTCTGACGACCCTATTTTGCTTGCTGATCGGCTATCCGTTTGCGTTGTGCATGGCTCGCGCCAAACCCGAGCATCGCGCGACCCTGATGATGCTGGTGATCTTGCCATTTTGGACCTCGTTCCTGCTGCGCATTTACGCGTGGAAAGGCATCCTGACGTCGAACGGCATCCTCAACAATGCGTTGCTATCGATGGGCGTAATCAACGAACCCTTGGCGTTGATCAACACGCCGTTTTCACTCACGCTCGGCATGGTGTATGCCTACTTGCCGTTCATGATTTTTCCGCTCTACAACAATCTGGTGAAACAAGACAATCGCTTTATCGAAGCCGCGATGGATTTGGGCGCGACGCCATGGATCGCATTTTGGAAAGTGACGTTTCCACTTTCCATGTCGGGCATTCTCGCCGGATCGTTGCTGGTGTTCATTCCCGCCGTCGGTGAGTTCGTCATTCCGGAGTTGCTCGGCGGGCCGGATACATTAATGATCGGCCGCGTGTTATGGGATGAAATGTTCAGCAATAACGATTGGCCCATGGCCTCCTCTGTCGCGGTCGTGTTGATCCTTATCGTCATCGTGCCGTTTGTGATCTTGAACCATCATCAAGAAAAACGCGGCGCCGACGGATTGGCATGAAGCAGAGCAACTGGTTCTCCGGCAGCGTGCTCGGAATGGGCTATTTGTTCTTGTATTTGCCGATCATCACGCTAGTGATTTTTTCCTTCAACGAATCGCAGATGGTGACGCTGTGGACGGGCTTTTCGTTCAAGTGGTACGGCGAACTATTGAAAGACGAAGAGATATTGCTCGCCACCTGGTTGTCGCTGAAGATCGCGTTTTTCACCGCCTCGGCGTCGGCAATTCTCGGCGCCTTTGCTGCATTTGTATTGGTGCGCTACAAGAATTTTTTCGGCCGACCATTGTTTAACGGCATGATTACCGCGCCGTTGGTGATGCCGGAAATTGTCATCGGTTTGTCGCTGTTGCTGTTCATGGTGTCGCTGCAAAAAGCCACCGGCTGGCCCCAGCGCGGCGCGATGACTATTTGGGTCGGACACACGCTGGTTGGCATGGCTTACGCAACGGTCTCGATCCGCGCGCGCTTGCAGGAGCTCAATCTTTCCCTCGAAGAAGCGGCGATGAATTTAGGCTGTCGTCCCGGAAAAGTTTTCCTCTTGATTACGTTGCCGCTGATTGCGCAGTCGATCGTGTCGGCGTGGTTGCTTACCTTCACGGTTTCGCTCGATGATGTGATCTTGTCGGCGTTTCTGTCGGGACCGGGTTCGACGACATTGCCGCTGGTGGTGTTCTCTCGCGCGCGCCTCGGCCTGAATCCGGAGGTGAATGCAATTGCGACGGTGATCATTTTAGTGGTTAGCATCGGTGTAATCGCGGCAAGCGTTTATATGTCGCGCAGCGAAAAGAAAATGCAACGCGAAATGGCCGAGGCCTATCGCGACCCCAGTGCAGTGAAGAAATAGCGCTTGCGCCACGCGCAATGGCCCGAGGCCGGCGGCACGGCTGTGAGCAAGGATCCATGCGGCTTACAGGGCATTGACGAGACGAACATTACGAATTTACTTAACATTAAGGAAAAGGCATCATGAAAAAACTTAGCGTCAAACCGCTCATCGCCGCACTTGCATTGGCGCTACCCGGCGCAGCGATCGCGCAAGTCGACAACGCTGAGTTGCTTCGCGAATTGCAAGAACTCAAGGCCAAGGTCAAATCGCTGGAAGATCGAATCAACGCCGCGCCATCTGCCGCTGCGCCCGCCGCCGAAAGCGCCGTCGCACCGGTTGAAGATGCGCGCCTCGATCAAACCGTGACTGATGTCAACAAAGTTAAACTCAAAGTCGAGCAAATGGAAACGGCGCATGAGGAGAGTGGCTTCGCCGGAATCAAAATTTCCGGTTATGCTGACCCAACTTACATTTACAACCAACGCCGCCGCACTAATAGTTTCGTTTTCTTGAATAATTTCGGTGGATCGTCCGACGCTTTAGGTGACAATGTTTACGGTTACGACAATTCCTTTTTCGGGTCGATTTTTTTGCGCTTCGAGAAGGAATTCGAAAGCGGCGCGAAGGGCGTTATCGAAATCATGCCGAAAAAAGGCTACGACGACGCCAACAACAACATCATCAACCAAGCGATTTTCTCGCTGCCGATCACTCCGAAAGTCAAACTCTTTGCCGGCCAGGTGGGCTCGTGGCAGGGCTTCGAATATCAAGCTGCGACGCTGCGCAAGAACATCACCTACAACTTGCTCTACGACTACGCGGAATTCACCTACATGACCGGCGCCGGCCTTGAGTTCACGCCGGAAGGTAAGTTGAGCGGCAAGGTCATGATCGGCAACCCGGCAACTTTGGCGCGCAACTATTCTAATCGCTCAACCGCCATTCACGGCCGCTTAGACTACGCGTTGAATGACTTTGCCGGGGTCGGCGGAACATTCTATCGAGGCAAACTATTCGGCAATGGCCTAACCAATGTGCAGGCGGATTTTTATCACAACAAAGGCGATTGGAGTTTCGCCGGCCAAATCGACTACGGCAAATGGGAAAAAGCCGCAAACAACGGTGGCGACGCCGAATGGATCGGCGTATCGGCGCTGGCCGCGTACAAGTTCACGCCGCGCGCCGAAGGTGTGCTCCGTGCCGACTACATCAAGAACAGCAAAAATGGTGGCGGCATGCCCGGCAATGTGTTCCGCGAAACCGTGGTGCAGACCGACACCAATGGCGACGGTTTGATCGATGATCTTGATGACCCAGCGGGGGCGGTGTCCGTGTTTAACGATCCCTTCAGCGGCTTCGGCCCGGAAGTCGATGCGGCGACTGGCTTGTTGATCGACGACAGCAAAGGCGCGAATCGATATGCGATTACCGCCACGTTCAATTATTTGCTCAGCAGCAACGTCACGCTGCGCGCCGAATATCGGCTCGATGGCTCAAGTTTGCGCACCTTCTTAAATACCAAAGACGGCAGTTATTCCAAGACGAATAACTTGCTTGGTTTGCAGTTGGTCTATTTCTTCTAGTCCGTCATTCCCGCGTGCCCCGGGCAAGGGAATCCAGTGTCGTTCAACCAAAGACGCTGGGTCCCCGCCGAAGCCTGCCCTCGAGTGCATTAGTCGGGGGCGGGGACGACGTGGCAGTGATACCAAACCCCGATGTCATCATTTTCCATTAAACCCATCGCCATCATCGAGTACGATCTCGACAACGGCCCTGGCTATTTCGCCGAGTATTTGCATGGCGAGAAAATTCCCTATGAGCATTTGCGAATCGATCGCGGCGAAGCGGTTCCGAAATCGATTACGCCGTTTGGCGGTCTGTGTTTAATGGGTGGTTCGGCGAGCGTGAATGACGACTTGCCGTGGATCGCCGAAGTCCTCACGCTCACACGCCAAGCGATCGCGAGTGAGGTGCCGGTGATCGGCCATTGCTTCGGCGGGCAATTGTTGGCGAAGGCGCTCGGCGGAAATGTAACGATAAGTCCCGAACCGGAAATTGGCTGGGGCAATTGTGAAGTCGAGAGCGGGGCTCTGGCGCAGGAGTGGTTCGGAAAGGTTCGAGAATTTCCGGCGTACCAATGGCATTTCGAATCGTTCTCGATCCCGGAAAACGCAACGCGAATTTTGCGCGGGGCAATTTGCCCGAATCAAGCATTCGTGCTCGGCCCACACATCGGCTTTCAACCGCACATCGAAATTGACGAAAAAATTATCCGCCTGTGGGCAGATAAAGATCGCGCGATGTTGAAAAAATTATCCGGGTACGGTGTGCAAAGCTATACAAAAATGTTTGCGGACATCAAGAAAAATCTACCGGCGATGCGCGCGGTTACGCAGCAGATTTATGGCATGTGGTTAGCGAATGTGGTGGAGCGGCAAATGTCGATTACATCGGATGTCATTGCGAGGAGTGCAGCGACGAAGCAATCTCGTATTTGACGACGGTGAAAATCAAGATTGCTTCGTCGCTGCGCTCCTCGCAATGACAAGTTTGGCGAGCGAGATGCGCCCTCCCCTTCAAGAGCCCGCCCTGAGCTTGCCGAAGGCGCAGGGAGGGGGCGGGGTAGCCCAAGGCCAGCCACTGGCCTTGGGCCATAGGGATGGGTTCCGGCAGCGCGAATTTACGCTGGCTGAACTTGAATCCCGGCAATCATCCAAGTGCCTTTGTCATCTTTCGCGTCTTTCACCACATGCCACACTTCGTCGAACGGCTCGGCGCCGGCATGCTCATCTTCGCGGATAAGGCCGGTGAAGCGCACGCTGGCGATTTCGCGATCGCCTTCTTTGACGACTTCTAACAAATCGGCGTCCAATTTCAACACTTCAACGTGTTGCTTGGCGCTACCCCGTTCCTGAATTTGCATTGCGATTTCGGCGTATAGTTCAGGCGAGGTGTAGTCGCGAATGTCGGTCAGATCGCCCGCGTCATTCGCCGCTTGCAAGCGATGGAACGAGACTTTCGCTTGGCGCACAAATCCCTCGACATTGAAGTCCGCGGGAAAGCGCTGCGGCATCAACACCTGTCCACCGGCCGCTTGAAATGTGCCGATATTATCCGTGGGCTCAGTGCGATTATCGCTCGTTGCACCCGGCGTGCGGACGTATTGCATGCCCTGCGCATTAGGCTGGTTTCGCTTTTGCCATGCGGATATCAAGAATCGGATCACCACAAATGCAAGAATCACCATAAGCACATTGCCAAGTATGCCTGCCATCGCGCTGCCGCCGAACATCGACATCATCAGCGCGCCGAGGCCGAATCCCATCAAAGGGCCGAGCCAGCGTGACATGCCGCCGGTTGCCGGCGCGCCGGCTTGCTGGGCTTGTTTCTGAGGTTGCGCGGTCGCCGACTGTTGCGACGGCGGCGGCAACGAGCGCTGCATGCCTGTTGAGCGTCCGCCGCCAAAGCGCCGTCCCGCCTCGGAGTCGAGCGGCGTCAACAATGTCGCCGTGAAAAACAGCACCGTTAAAACTGCAAATAGTCTGGCCATGCTCGTCTCCTACGAAGTTCAATCAATTGATCAAGCCTAATGATACACCGGGTCTGCTTAGGCTGACTGATAGATTGCGTCGATGCGTCCCGAAATCAAGGAATGACGTTAGTTTTTAACGCAACCGGATACCTTGCCAAAAAAGGGAAATCCGCGTATTCATTCACCTGGAGCCAACCGTGCAGGGAATCCCGTGAGCGACGCAACCGAAATCCGCTGGCCCGATCATTACCACCCGCGCAACACGGCGATCCACGTACGCAATGAAATCGACATCGCCGCGGCGCCCGAGATAGTGTGGTCGTGGCTGATCCGCGCGCAACGCTGGCCGACGTGGTACGTCAATTCCGCCAACGTTCAATTCGTCGACGGCGCGCCGTCGGACCTCGCGCTTGGCACGCGTTTCAAATGGAGAACTTTCGGCGCCAGCATCGAATCAACCGTGCAAGAATTCGTCTCGAACGAGCGCATCGCCTGGAACGGCAAAGCCTTCGGCGTCGATGTCTATCACGCCTGGTTGATCGTGAAAACGCCGCAGGGCTGCAAAGTCATCACCGAAGAAAGTCAGCGCGGTTTCATGACGCGCCTGAGCGCGCTGGTGTTTCCCAAACGCATGTGGAAATTTCACCAAATTTGGTTGGCGGGGTTGCGCGATAAGGCTGAAGCGGGGACGCCGCCGAGCACGTGACCGGCCATTTGTTATGCGCGATTGCACAATCGCTGGTAGTATTCCAATAATGATGCGTCGCATGGCTGTATTCCTTATTTGTTTGATGCCGCTCCAATTTTCCTGGGCGGCTATCTCTGCTTATTGCGAGCACGAGACACAGTCTGCGGCGCATCACGTCGGACATCACGAACACCAGCATGAAACCAATCAATCAACCGGCGATGTCGAATTCGGCAGCGAATCTAAGTCTGTTAGTTTCGATCCGGATTGCGGAGTTTGTCACGCCGGTTGCCTCGTCGCGCCATGCAATGCCATCGCGTCGCTGGGTCCGCGTGAGTCTGAAATTGCGTTCGAACACCCGCCATCATTTCATCTTCCGCTATTTTCTTCCAAGCCCGAACGTCCCAAGTGGTCGGACCTCGCTTAATCGGCGAGGCGGACTCTTAATTAATACTCGTTAGTTTAGTGCGTCGTCGACGCACGCCGCTCGCCGAATTCTTTGTCCTGTCCGAGTAACGGACTCAACATGGAGAATTCGATGCGTATATTCGAAATTGCCAAGATTTTTATATCGCTTGGTTTAGCGCTATTGCTCGTTACCCCTGGGCTCGCTCAGTTTAACGATTTACCTCCGAGCGAAAGCAATGCCCGCGCCGCCGCGGACGAGCCATTAGTTTTGTCGCTGCGCGACGCCGAAGACCTGGCGTTGCGGGCGAACCCCGATTTAGCGGTCGCCGCTCGCGAATTGGAAGCCACGGAAGGTGCTGTCATTCAAAGCGGTGCGCGGCCAAATCCGGAGTTGGGTTTCTTGTTGGAGGACACTCGCCGAGAGACTCGTACGACCACACTGCAACTCAATCAGCCGATCGAGTTGGGCGGCAAACGCACGGCCCGCCTGGGCGCGGCTGTGCGAGGACGCGATATCGCCGCGGTCGAACTCGACGTTCGCCGCGCGGAGATTCGCGCCACTGTCACAGCCAATTTCTTCGGCGTGTTGTCGGCGCAAGAGCGCGTTCGGCTTGCTCAAGATGTTGCAAATCTTGCGAAACGCGCGAGGGAAGTGGCCGTCAAGCGCGTGTCCTCGGGCAAAGTGCCGCCTCTCGAGGAAACCAAAGCGCGCGTCGCCGAAGCGAATGTACGCATCGATCTGTCGCTTGCTCAAAGCGAGTTGCGCACTGCGCGTCAACAACTCGCGTCGACCTGGGGTAATCCGTCGCCGCGTTTCGAACGGGTGGATGGACGTCTCGAGCCACTGCCATCGTTGCCTTCCTCTGAAAGTATAAACGCACGGCTAGCGGACTCCCCGCACCTCAAACGAGCGAAGATTTAAATACAACGTCGAAAGTCGCTCGCCGACCTTGAGCGTGCCAAGCGAACGCCTGACCTCACCGTTAGCCTCGGCGCGATACGGTCGGAGGAACTGGGTCGTAATCAACTCCTGCTGGGTGTGTCGATTCCGATCCCGGTATGGGACAGCAATCGCGGCAACCGGATCGAAGCGTTAAAGCGCACCGCCAAGGCCCGCGATGAACTGGCGGCCACGCAAATTCGGCTGACGAGCGACGTCCGACAAGCCTATGAGCGCTTAAGGGCCGCTCGCAACGAAGTGGAAACCCTGCAACGAGACGTGTTGCCCGGTGCGCAAAGCGCTTACGACGTAGCAATAAAGGGATTCGAATTGGGCAAGTTTAACTTCCTCGACGTGCTCGATGCCCAACGTACCCTATTCCAGGCTAAATCTCAAAACTTGCGCGCGGTTGCCGAAGCACACCGGGCCGGCGCCGAGATCGATCTTCTGCTGGCTGACACGACAACGTTTAGCACGTCACCTGCTGCTAAACCCTAGGAGTCTGAATATGAATTTCGATATGACAAAAAACATGATCTACTCA
>JANNFT010000246.1:0-4797 GCA_031380185.1 Pseudomonadota bacterium | reverse complement strand
CAGGGTGAGTCTCAAGTCCCGCCATTCGATGGTGGCGAGCCGCCCAGTCGATGCATGCCGGGCAAATACGGGTGGCGGCTCGGTTCGGCTGAGGCAAATGAGATTGATTCCGTCGGGAATTTCTTCCGCTCCGACTTCGATGACCTGCGTCCAGGTCGAGTCGGCAGCTGCCTCTTGGAAATTGTCGAGAACGACGAGCGCGCCCTCGCCAAGGCGGTCAAACAGTTCGCGAAAAAAGCGTCGAGCAAAACCGTTGAGATCCGGCAGATGCTCCGGCGCCAGCACCGGCATAGTCGCTTGCTTTCCCTTCGAAACCTTCTCAATCGCCTTGCCGAGGTAAAAGAAGAATGTGGCAGGATCTGCGTCCCCGGCATCGACTTGATACCAGATGCCCGGAATCTCCCGCTCCGTTATGTAACTGGCGACAAGGCTGGTTTTGCCTGCGCCGGGCGGTCCCGTTACCCAAAGCAGCGGATGCTGCCGCCGCTGGTCGAGAAGTTGAAACAAACGCGTACGCGGAATGGCTCCGTATAGACGGGGACGTGTAAGTTTCGCCAGTGTTGCGTTGGGCATGCCTTTGCTTGGTGTGCTCTATTTGCTCAAGATGGGCTGGGATTTCGCACTTGTAGTCTAACCGACCGCGGCTTTCAGATAGCTGTCATATCGACCATCTTAACGATTCGGGACTGGCTCTTGACCATTATCGAAGAGCTTGCGTCACCTACGCAGGTCGCAGGTAAGCCAATACGACCTTCGTAAACTGTTCAAATCTCTGGACCAAGGCTTCTTCCGACATTAGAGCCACCGCAAAAAAGCGGAACAAGGTACACCGGTTCGCCAGATGAAATAACCTAGCGCGGTGATGCTGATGTATATCTGGACAGAATCGCTTTACTTTCAGAACACGCCTACCTCGGCGCCTCGTACCAATAGATTTCCCAGAATGGTCAGAAGCGGAAAAGTTAGCCCGCTTACGAGTTGGGCACGGCACGTCATCAATACCTGGGTCGGGCGCTGATATTCAATAGCTCGGCAATGGGCCTGGCGGGGTAGCCCGAGGCTAGCCATTGTCCTAGGGCTACCCCGTCCGGGCATGTTCGACACTGTTGAACGCGTGCGTACGTACGAGACGCGGCGGTAGAGTAGAGAACTGACCACCAGGCTGTATTGAATTAGAAATGGCGCTAGAGCCGTTCCAGGTGAACTCGCGCTGAATGGCGGCGCCGGTTTTTTCTCGAAGGACGTTGCGACATTTCGACAAACCCCACACGCGTCAGTCGTTGATGGCCTGATACACCATTTGCTTAAAGAGATACCGGTCGTAGCGCCGCGGCATGCCCGGCATCGCCTGCGTCATGAGGATGCAGATAAGTTGTTCCTTCGGATCCACGTAGAACCCGGTGCCGGCAGCGCCCGCCCAGTAGTATTCACCGGCCGTTCCGGTGACTTCGAACAGGCCTGTTTCCCTTCTGACGGCAAAGCCTAGCCCAAATCCGATCGCCGCCGGCAGCGCCACCAAGCCCGAGCTCTTTATTTCGCCGAGATGATCGGAAGTCATGTACTTCACAGTGGTCCGGCTCAGCAGCCGGACGCCATCGAGTTGCCCGCCATTGAGCATCATCTGCAGGAAGCGTAGGTAATCCGCCGCCGTCCCAACACTGCCCGCACCCCCGGCATCATTCTTCGGCGGCAGCGTCACATCGACGAGGTTGATTGGGCTCCCAGTCGCCGGATCGGTGGCGAACGGCTGGGCCAGGCGGTCAAGTTTTTCCTTCTGCACGAAGAATGCCGAATCCGTCATGCCAAGCGGAATGAAGATGCGCTGCTGGATGAACTGACCAAGGGGCATGCCGGATATCGCCTCAATCACACGGCCGAGCACATCGACCGACAAGCCATATTCGAAAGTCGTGCCCGGCTGATGGGCGAGCGGTACTTTTGCCAGGCGTTCGATCTGCTCGGCAGGCGTCATATCCTGCCAGCCCACGTTCTCCTTGGTGTACAGCTCTTTCACTTTAGCGTGCGCGGTGAAGCTCGAGTACACGAGTCCCGAGGTATGCCGGAGAAGGTCCTGGATGGTGATTTCGCGATCGGCGGCAACGTTCGAATATCTCACGGCGCCGGTCGAGGGATCGTTCGACGCTACACTGACTTCGAGCTTGGCGAACGACGGGATGTATTTCGATAGCGGATCGGTAAGTCGCAAACGCCCTTCCTCGACTAGCATCATGGCGGCCACCGAGGTATACGGCTTGGTCATGGAATAGAGGCGAAAGATCGCGTCCTTCGTCATGGGCTTGCCACTCGCCGGGTCGAGTTGCCCGAAGCTCTGGAAGTAGGCGATCTGCCCCTTGCGCGCGACCAGTATCACCGCACCCGGATATTGTCCCCGCTCGATCTCGCCCTCGATAACCGGACCGATGCGCGCGAGACGCTCCGATGAAAATCCGAGGTTCTCCGGTAACGCCGATGGCAGATCCGCAGCCCAGGTTGCGGCCGCGACGGCAAATGCAACTATCAAGCACCCGAATAGATTACGAAGCCCTCTCATGTCCGTTCCTCCCGTTATCTGTATTTATGACTGGTGGCAACGTAGCCAGTGTACCCGGCGGCCGGATGATTCCGGCGCGAAGGGGCTAGGGTCAGGCATTGGCATCGTTTATTCAACGTTCTAATCCCGACCCGCGAATAGGGATTTTAAACATCCTTTTGCACCAACCATCAATCTATCGCTACGCCGGCGAATAGTCAATTGCACAAGTGTTTGGCGAAAATTTCAAGCTTTCGTGGACCGTGCCCGGTTAGCGTTATGTAGTCAGTTCCAATTCAGGTATGAGTCTGCATTAGCATGCGTGTAAAAACCTTACGCAATGGCGGCGGACGATCTTTACTAAACGCCATTCAACGGCGCGGTAATCGACCTGCGAGCCAATCTGGACGCGGCTCTTCAAGCATTGTTATGCCTATTGAATGCGCGCGTACGTATGCGAGCATATCGACCACAGCAATAATTCGCGCGGCGAGTCACCGTAATCGCAAAGATCGAGCCGCAACTTCGGCGCATTCGGAACGATCGGCAATTTAGCGCGCTTAGCGATGCGATCGAGAAGCGAATGCGACATGACTTGCGCCCCTTGGAGCGCTGAGCCGCGCGGCAAAAAGGGCGAACCGTCGCACGAATTAGCAACCAAGGCCGTCGATTGCTAGCAACCTATCTTCAAAAAAGTGTGGCCAAATTTCAACGCGATACTATTTTGAAATTTTGGAGACGCGAAAAATGGAACTTCTCGAACCGATCGAATCACAGTTGATTTCCAACCGATTGCCGTTGGTCGCCATAACCGTCGCGGCAGTTCCGTATGCGAATACACCAATTGTGTTGGTCTTGCACTGGCATGGTTTTATCGAAGTGAAACTACTCGATGCAATAGGCGCGCAGCCATTTCGTTACGAATCGGTGCCCAGCTCAGCGTTACAACTCAACGAACGCTGGGACAACTTTGCCCAGCTCGATCACGCCACGCTGGAGGTCGCATGGGAACTCGGCGCGTGGGACATGGCGCGCTATGAGGCGGCGCCGTTCGCGCGTTTTGGCGCGAGGCCCCAGGAAGCTATCGATTGCATGAGCGCGTTCGGCCTGTATCCTTACCAAGTAGACGGCCAAGCGCCGTTCGTCGCCGACGTGCCGGATGCCGATGAGTTGCTTGAGACCGCAGCAAAGCGTGGCTATGTGAAATGGCAATTCCGGCCGGTGCGAGGTGGAATCTGGGCCGACGTAAGCGAAGATGTGACGCTGGAAAAAGGCGGCTATCGAAACGCGCCTTGTCCGTATTTGAGCAAGCCCGCGCGGATCGGAAAGGCGCGCAAAGTGGTTTATCGGTTCGGACAGACTGCGCACGCGGACTGACGATTTGCCGAACACGTAGGTTGGCGCTGACGAAGGAAGCTCAACACTGCCACATGCCAAAGAATGTTGGGGTTCGCTCCTCACCCCAACGTACGGGGATGACGATTTTCCGAATACGCGGAGGCGATCAGCAAATCGTTCTTGATACCTTGCTTGCTTCGACCGGCGCCACCGTCGATGGGAACATTTCAAGTTCACATTGCGGTGGCGCTGCGTCGCCTCCCGTCTACGCGCGATTCAAATTACATAGGCGACTAAAGATTGTATGGGTTTCCGTCTGCGTACTTGGTCGACGGAATCGATGCAACGCCGGAGGAAGTGGGTTTGATGAAATAACCATCGCCATTTTTCGTAAACGTAGAGCACGCCGATTTCCAATCCTTATTGGCCCACTTAGCGCAGACCGTATTGCCTTGTATCTCCCAAACCCCGGTACTTTGATAGGTCTTGCCACCCTTTTCTGACGTGGCGGAAATCTTGCCGTCGGGCGAATTGTAGGCTTTGATATAGTAACCCTCCGAGGTCCGCCCCTCCCCCGTTCTTCCCGAAATCAGCGCCATGATTTCCTCACCGGTGAGTACGGTCGGCGGCTCTGCGCTCGTCGCCGATGGTCGAGCCGTTTCCTGCGTCGTTGCGCATCCCATTGCCAGAAAAGACGCGGTAGCGATTGCGATAAAGTGTTTGCTGTTCATGATAGTCTCCTGAGTCACTAACCGACGTGGTGAAGGAAGTGATGCCCATCATCAGATCAGGGTTGCCGTTTCTAGGTCGAAAAAAGGGAGGACTAGGGTGGGGGTCGAGGCTACGCGGCGGATTGCGCATTTCTGGCGAAACCTAACGTTGTTTGGCATGTCGCTGAGTTGGGCTTCCTTCGTCACCGCCAACCTACG
>JANNFT010000241.1:0-2463 GCA_031380185.1 Pseudomonadota bacterium | reverse complement strand
CGACCGCGATCCGGCATGCCTCCTTGAAAAGCTCGTCGCGTTCGCGCACGCGCACGATGAGCATGTTGATGCGGCTCAGAACGGCGTACACGCGATTCAGGCGCCTGATCCTGTTTTCCGCTTCTTTGCGATTGGTGATGTCTCGAAATGCGACCACCGCTCCTATTAATTCTTCCCGATCATTGCGGATAGGCGCGGTTGTGTATTCGACTGGGAAGCTCGATCCATCCTTGCGCCAGAATACTTCATCCTCGACCCTGTGTACGACGCCGTACTGCATGGATCTATGTACAGGGCAGTCTGCAATGGGATAAGGTGTTCCATCCTTCCTCGAGTGGTGCATCGTGGCGTGAGAGGGCTTGCCGGAAAGCTCTCCAGGATTGTATCCGAGCATTTTCGCGGCACCGGAATTTTTAAAAAAAATCCTTCCATCTATATCTATGCCGTAAATGCCTTCGCCGACCGATTCCAGAATCAAACGCATTTGCACTTCGTTCCGCCGCAACGACTCTTGATACCTTCTTCGCTCAGTTATATCTTCACCGATGCTTGCGGTTCCGATCACATCGCCGGCGCCAGATCGCAGCACCGAATTATTCCAGCGAATAAGCCGGTGCTCGCCCGAGCGGGTGAGGATTTCGTTTTCGTGGTGCCATGCTTCGGGTAGGTTAGCGAGGAGCGCCGCGAAATGATCTGCCATACCGTCAATTTCGGGCGGTATGAAAAGCTTGAACCAGTCCCGGCCTATAACTTCCTCGCGCCGCCAGCCCGTCAGCCGCAGTAGGTATTCGTTGCAATAAGTGATCCGCGCCTCGCAGTCGAGCATGAGCGAAATTAACTCCACGTTGCCGAGCATGTCGCTAAAGCGCCGCTCAGATTCGCGCAATTCGCTGAGGATGGCGTCCTGCTTTGCGGCCTCGATTTGACGCAACCGATCCTGGGCGCGCCGCAACAAATACGTCCGGCCGTCACGGTCGGCCACCGCATCCACCTCGCCCGCCATCAATTCCTCCAGGCGTTGATCGGTTTCGTGCAGCGTCTTGATTAAGGCAGAAATTTCCTCAGTCGGGTTGCGCCGAGGCGTTGATTTTCGCAGTTTCATACGGCGAAGGCTTCCAGTCCCAAAGTCTGCAACACGGTTTCGGCTTGGCTGAGTGTGCCGACTATTTGCCGCACCGGGGACGGCGCGAGCTTAACCAGTGTCGGGGTCATAAAAATGCGGTCTTGCAGTGCGTGCTGCGGTTCGCGAAACACATCGACGATGTCGATCTCATAGCGCCCCGCCAGGTGTGTCCGGCAAAGCGCGGTCAAGTTGGCAATCGCCTGCGCGGAATTCGGCGCGGCGCCTGCGACATAAAGCCGGAACTTGAACATCACTCGTCGGCTCATGGCAATTTCACGTCCGCGCCGGGGCTCGCCGCATCGGCGCCGCGCAACTCGCCCATGCGGGTGCGGTCTCGCGACAATTCCCCCGCGTGACCTTTGGTGGTGCGGGCCAGCAGCGCTTTCTCGGCCTGCTTGGCCACGAGCTCTACCTGCAGTGATTTCAATCGCACCTCGAGTTCGGCTTCCTCGGCATCGAGCCTGACACGCTTAAGCTTCCCGGCGACTTCGTTGACCTCATGCGCGACCCGATCGGCGCTTTCCTTTTGCCAGCGCAGCGTGCCCATCAACACCTCGCCACCCGCGGTATAGGTGTCGGCCAAAGTCACACCGGTATCGCTGAGGATCAACTCGCGCACCTGGTTTGAATGCGCCGTGCCGCGGGACTTGATAATGGACAGGCCGCGGTTGCGCTCTCCGGCTTGCACCAGATGGTTGAGGTGGATAGGTGTCTGCGAGCTTAGAGATGTGCAGAGGGGATCCGCGCTCCGTCGCACCGGCCATTTCGTCCAGCAAACTGGTGCAGAGCAAGGTGATGCCGTCGACCTTCGCCCAGTCGATCAACCGTTCCACCACGCCGTGTGCGGTTAACTCGTTGCCAGGTTTTGACAAAGAGGATGCCGGATCGATCACCAGGCAGCGGGCGCTATGCTCTTTCACCAGCGATTTGATGCGAGTCAGGTAGGTCTCTGCACTGCCGGATATGCCGCGCGCCGAGACCATGCGCAGGCAGCCATTCTTTACATAACGATCCAGGTGGATTCCAACCGAGGTCAGGTTGCGGATTACCTCGGCGCCATCGGAATCAAAACTAATGAACAGCGTGCGTTCACCACGCCGGCAGGCCGCCTCTGCGAAGGCGCCGCTCAAGGTCGTCTTGGCCGTGCCGGGGGCGCCACTGATCAGCACGCTGGCGGCGCGGTAGTAGCCGCCGCTCAGCATGGTGTCAAGCCGCTCCACGCCGCTGGAGACGCGTTCGTTGGTTACGTTGACGTTGGCGCGGCCCAGCGCGCGCGACGGCGACCTCCAGTCCCATTTTGCCGATCACCAGCGGCGACTCATTTTCATCGAAACCGGAAC
>JANNFT010000204.1:0-8317 GCA_031380185.1 Pseudomonadota bacterium | reverse complement strand
CTTCCGTCACGCCTTTGATCGCACCCAAGCGTTTCGAATACCACCGCGGATTTGACGCGAGACGTTGCTTGATCGCAGCGAACAGGTATTTCTCTTCTTCGCCGGCAGGCTTGGCGATCACCGAAACATCTTTTTCTGCGCGAGCGCCCAGATGTAGAAGCAATGTCGCGTCGCCGCCATCGTCCAAAATCATGTTGGAAAAACCGCCGTCCGCCCACTCGAAAATGCGGTGGGTGTAGTCCCAATACTCTTCCAGCGTTTCGCCTTTGTACGCGAATACCGGCGTGCCGGTCGCGGCTATGGCTGCGGCGGCGTGGTCTTGCGTCGAAAAGATATTGCACGACGCCCAGCGCACCTGTGCGCCTAAGGCCTGCAAGGTCTCAATCAGCACGGCGGTTTGGATGGTCATGTGTAAAGAGCCGGTAATTCGCGCGCCTTTCAGCGGTTGAGTCTTGGCGAATTCTTCGCGGATCGACATGAGTCCCGGCATTTCGGTCTCGGCGATTTTTATTTCTTTGCGGCCCCAGTCGGCCAGCCTCATATCGGCGACGTAGTAGTCTTTATTGGATTGTTCGAGGATTGCGTTCATAGGTCATACTCTCCATTCAAGTTAATGAATGAGCGCAGTTGAAGCTTTACCCTTGCAGCCCTGAGCCTGGCGAGGTGTTGAAACTTCCCCGTCGCAGCGCCCCTCAGAGCAAGGCAGACTTGCAGGACGGCGTTGCGCCGCCTTTCTAATTTAAACCTTAAGCAACAGCCAATGTCGGCCGCCCGCCTTTTAAACCCGATTCGGCGCGAAGTATATCCGCTTTATCGGTCAATTCCCAAGTGAATTCTGGTTCTTCGCGGCCAAAGTGCCCATAGGCGGCGGTTTTGCTGTAGATCGGACGCAATAAATCTAGCGCTTGGATGATTCCTTTCGGACGCAGGTCGAAATGTTTTTGGATCAACTCGGTCATCCTCTCGTCTGAAATTTTTCCTGTCCCGTAAGTACTCAACATTATGGAGACCGGCTTAGCCACGCCGATCGCATAAGCCACTTGGACCTCGCAACGATCTGCGAGCCCTGCCGCGACGATGTTTTTTGCCACGTAACGCAAGGCGTAGGCGGCGGAACGATCGACTTTAGAAGGGTCTTTACCGGAAAACGCGCCACCACCGTGATGCGCCGCACCGCCGTAGCTATCGACAATAATTTTGCGACCCGTTAAGCCGCAATCGCCGTGTGGGCCACCGACTACGAAGCGTCCGGTCGGGTTAACCAAATAGCGAGTATTGTTTTTCAGCAGTTCTTTCGGTAATACCGGTTTGATGATTTCTTCGATGACCGCTTCCGACAACTGGGCGTGGGAGACATCGGGGCTGTGCTGGGTGGAAACGACTACGGTATCGATTTCCGTAGGCACGCCATCAACATAGCGAACGGACAACTGACTTTTAGCGTCCGGGCGCAGCCACGGGAGACGCCCATCGCGGCGAACTTCCGCTTGGCGCTGCATGACCCGGTGCGCATAATATATCGGTAGGGGCATCAGCGCGGCCGTTTCTCGGCACGCGTAGCCGAACATCAAACCCTGGTCGCCCGCGCCCTGATCCAAATCTAAACCTTCGCCTTCGTTTACGCCTTGAGCGATGTCGGGCGATTGACGGTTTACCGCTGTCAGCACCGAGCACGATTTGTAATCGAAACCAAAATCGGAATCGGTATAGCCGATACGACGCACAGTGTCACGCGCGATTTCCATATAATTGATGTGGGCTTTGGTGGTGATTTCACCGGAAATTACGACCAGTCCGGTCGAAACCAAGGTTTCGCAAGCTACCCGTCCGCGCGGGTCTTGCGCTAGAATCGCGTCCAGCACCGCATCGGAAATTTGGTCGGCGACTTTATCGGGATGGCCTTCGGAGACGGATTCTGAAGTAAAAAGGTGATTGCTCATGGTCGTGATCGGCCTATCGGTGAAAAGATTATAAAAAAACGCCTAATCCTAGCAAACTTTTGCTGGAACTCAAACAACTGCCGGGATGATTAAGTCGCTCGCTACGCTGTTCGCTTATTTGCCACTGTCCTTTGCCCACAAACTGGGCGCCGGACTTGGTTGGCTGATTTTTTGGAGTTCGCCGAGTTACCGAAAACGCTTACGAGAAAATCTGGCGGCCAGCGGCATCGCAACGGATGTAACGCAACTTAACGTACTCATCCGAGCGAATGTCGCGGAATCCGGAAAAGCCATTCTTGAACTTCCATTTATTTGGCTGCGGCCGTCGAGTGATTTGCTCGCCAAAGTCGTGGAAAAAGAAGGTTGGAGCGAGGTTCTTGCCGCACGAGCACGAGGAAAAGGATTGATTATGTTAACGCCCCATTTGGGCAGCTTCGAACTCATCGGACGATTTCTTGCGACGCAGTTTCCCATCACCGTTTTGTATCGAGCGCCGAAATTGTCCTGGCTGGAGCCTATTATGCGGGCCGGACGCGCGCGCGATCAGGCGCAGTTGGCGACTGCGGACGTCCGCGGTGTGCGTGCGTTATTGAAGGCGTTGAAGCGCGGCGATGCCTTGGGCATTTTGCCGGATCAAGCGCCCAGCGCCGGGGACGGCGTGTGGGCCGATTTTTTTCATCGTCCGGCCTATACCATGACCTTGATTCGCCGCTTAAGTCAACGCACCGGCGCGCCGATTATTGCGATGTATGCCGAGCGCTTACCGCACAATGGCGGATATGCGCTGCATTTTAAGACAATGTCAGAGTTGGTGGCAGCCGATGATACAGCGGCGGCACGTCAAATGAATGCCGCGATGGAGGATTTGATACGCGAATGCCCGAGCCAGTATCTATGGAGTTACAACCGCTACAAGGCGCCGTCCGGCGCGCGAGCGCCGGTTTCGGATGCGGTGGTTTGACAAGCCGAGAATTAATTTGCGAAGAAAATACCGGCAAGATTGAAAGCCTTGTGGTTACGGGGTCGCCTCGGGCCATTGGGTCGCGCCAGCATATGCTTGGAGACGCGCGCCACTATTGCTTGTCCAGGCAATGCTATGTCAAATACCCTGAAATAATTGCGTCATGACTGAATTGGCTGGGCGTCTAGTTTTGGGCTTGTCCTGGATTTTGCATTGGCTGCCGCTACCGGTATTGGCGCGGCTCGCGCATGGACTTGGCAGCCTCCTTTTTATTGTCGGCAGGTCGCGCCGCCGAGTTGCGCTGAAGAATCTAAGCCTGTGCTTCCCGGAGCTTTCGGTACACGAACATCGCCGCATCGCGCGCGATCATTTTCGTGCGTTTGCCCAGGTTGTTCTTGAACAATGTTTGCTGTGGTGGGCGTCGGACCGTCGTATCCTCGCGTTAATTCACCTAAAAGGGTCGGTGCATTGGCGTGCGGTCGAATCGCGTCCCATCATTTGGCTCGCGCCCCATTTCGCAGGCCTGGATTGGGCTGGGTTGCGGCTCAGCGTTAAGGGGGCGATTGCATCGGTTTACAGCAAACAGAAAAGCGAGCTGCTGAATCGAATGTTGCTCAAGGGCCGCAATCGCTTCAACCACGCAGTGCTTTTTTCGCGCCAGGACGGATTGCGCGGTGTGGTAAAAGCGCTACGCCAAGGCGTTTCGTTTTACTACTTGCCCGACCTGGATTTTGGCCGTCGCGACGCGCTATTCGTGCCCTTCTTCGGTATATCCGCCGCAACCGTCCCGGGCCTTTCGCGGATCGCACAACTTGCTAACGCGGTCGTGTTGCCGGTAATCCCACGACAATTGCCCGATGGCCGCGGTTACGACGTGACGATTTATCCGGCTTGGGAAAATTTCCCGAGCGGCGATTTGGCCACCGACACTCGGCGAATGAACGCGTTCATTGAGGCACGCGTGAGGGAAATGCCCGAGCAATACCTGTGGACCCACAAACGCTTTAAGACTCGCCCGGAAGGAGAGCCGAGTTTTTACGACGAATAACCCGACCCACCGCAAATGTTGGATATAATCAATTGATGTCAAAGGCTAATCCCCGCGCCGACCGATGCGGTTGAAATTCTCGAAAATGCACGGGTTGGGCAATGATTTCGTCGTGTTGAACGGCGTGACGCAAACCATACAACTCAGCGCCGAACAGTTACGCTACATCGCTGATCGACATCGCGGCATCGGCTGCGACCAAATTTTATTGGTTGAGCGCCCGACTCAATCGGACGTAGATTTTCGGTATCGAATATTCAATTCCGATGGCGGCGAAGTTGAACAATGTGGGAATGGCGCGCGCTGTTTCGTGCATTTTGTTCGCGACCAAGGGCTGTCGACTAAGGATGAGATTCGCGTAGAAACTAAGAACGGCATCATTACGCCGCACTTGAATCGCAATGGCGAGGTGACGGTCGATATGGGTGCGCCGCGCTTTGAGCCGGGGGATATTCCATTTCGCCGCGCCGCCCGCGCCTCGGTCTATGTGCTCGATGTTGGCGGCGCGAAAATCAAAATAAGTGCACTTTCGATGGGCAATCCCCACGCTTTGCAAGTGGTTGATGATGTCGAAATCGCGCCGCTACTAACGCAAGGACCGCTGATTGAACATCACGCCGATTTTGCGTCGCGTGTGAATGCGGGTTATATGCAAATCATCGATCGAAATGAGATTAAACTTCGCGTGTGGGAACGCGGCGTTGGCGAGACATTAGCGTGCGGTAGTGGCGCATGCGCTGCGGTGGTGGCTGGCGTGCAGCGTGGGTTGCTCGACAGCCGCGTCATTGTTCACACTCGTGGCGGACGGCTTAGAATCGAGTGGCAGGGAGAGGGCTTGCCAGTTTTGATGACGGGCCCAGCCGTGACAGTTTTTACTGGCGAAATCGAATTATAAAACTCAGGAACTTCAATGCTGATTAGCGCTGATCAAGTCGCCAGCTATTTACGCGACAACCCGACTTTTTTTGAAGACTACGCGCCGATCTTGGCGGAAATTCAGTTGCCTCATCCTCACGGCGGTCGCGCGATATCAATCAGCGAGCGGCAGATTTTGACGCTGCGCGAGAAGACCAAAATCCTCGAAGGTAAGCTCACCGAACTGATTCAATACGGCGAAGAAAACGATAAGCTGAGCGAAAAAATTCACCATCTGGCTGTTGCTTTGCTCGGCGAATACGATCGGGACTCGGTCATCGATATGATTTGCGCCAGCCTCGAGGAGCAATTCAACGTGCCCCACGTCACAATGCGGCTATGGCCGAAATCCGGATTATTGTCTGATCGCGGCGAATTCACGGACGTGAGCCAAGAGATCAAGGAATTTACGGTGGCGATGAATGCGCCGTATTGTGGCCAGCACGCGGTGTACGAGGTGGATCACTGGTTTGGTGAAGCCGCGAGTCATTTGCGCTCGTTCGCGTTGATTCCGCTCAAGCGCAACGAAGTGTTTGGGTTGCTGGTATTGGCCTCGGAAGATGCCGCGCGCTTTTATCCGGAAATGGGCACGCTTTATTTGCATCGGTTGTCAGAACTCGCCAGCGTCGCATTGCTGCGAGCGTTGAATAAGGCTTAAATGCCAAACCCGACACACTGGCGCGCCGGTTATTTGGCCTATTTGGCGCATGAGCGGCGACTGTCGGCGCTGACATGCCAACACTATGGCCGGGACATCGACTTGTTGCTCGAAGTTGCAAAATCTCAGCCGTTTGATTCGCTCCAAATCCATGATATTCGGCGCTTCATTGCGTTGCTCCACGGCAAAGGCCTCGGGGGCCGCAGCCTGGCGCGACTGCTTTCCGCTTGGCGGGGATTCTTCGGCTATTTGGTTCAAAATCACAGTTTCAAAAACAATCCGTGTATCGGGCTTCGTGCTCCGAAGAGCCCGAAGCGATTACCCGAGGCTTTGTCACCCGACGAGGCGGCGCGGCTAATGGACGGTAACGGTGCTGATCCACTCGCGATCCGCGATAAAGCGATATGGGAACTTGCTTACTCGTCGGGTTTGCGGCTGTCGGAAATTACCGGATTAACTTTAACGTCGGTAAGCGCAGCCGAAGGGCAGGTCAGTGTGACCGGAAAGGGTGGAAAAGCGAGGATTGTCCCGGTTGGGCGTGAAGCGCTGAAGGCAATTACGAGGTGGTTGCCACTAAGAGAACTGCTGGCGAAATCTGACGAGAAGGCGCTTTTTATCGGGCGCGGCGGACGGCGACTCGGCGCACGAGCTATTCAACTCAGGCTTCAGACTTGGTCATTAAAACAAGACATGCGTGTAAGCGTGCACCCGCACGTGTTGCGTCACTCGTTTGCCTCACATGTATTGCAGTCGTCCGGAGATTTGCGTGCAGTTCAGGAAATGCTTGGCCATGCGAGCATTTCCTCAACGCAAATCTACACGCATCTGGATTTTCAACATCTGGCGAAGATCTACGACGCGGCTCATCCGCGCGCAAAGCGACGCTGATAGCAAGCTGCGCTAGAAGTTAATGTGGAAGCGGCGCTGCGCGTAGGCATTGCCAGGAACCAATATTCACGGGCGGCTTGACTCGATGACAATGGCTGAATCGTGTGCGAGTGCGTTATTGGCTGCGCATCCGAACAACGACGTCGACACCTTCCGTAACCTTACCCTCAGGCAGGGGCGGTAGGCCAACGACCGCAACGTCCGACGCGGCGATGTCGATAATTTCGCCGGTTTCAACATCATAGAAATGATGGTGAGGATTGGTATTTGAATCGTAAAAAACCTTCTCGGGATTGACAAAGACTTCGCGGACTAAGTGTTTTTCGACGAACAACTTCAAGGTGTTATACACGGTCGCCTTGGAAAGCTCGCCGCCAGATCGATTAACCATCGCCATAACCTGATCGGCGGAAAGGTGTTGCTGACGGGCAAACAACGTCCGGGCGATGTCCACTCTCTGGCGCGTGGGCTTAACCCCACGAGATTCAAGTAATTTCGCCACAGGAACAACGGCTTCGATATCTTCAACTATTTCAGGCATTCGAGGATTGTAGGAAATATCGCAGCGCTTGTCTAATCTACGTATTGAATCAGCGCCGCCCGGAATGGCGATCGACACGATCAAGTCGACGATCAAACGAATTCCCGCCGCTTATTCCTCCCATTCCACCGCCTGTCGGAAGACCTTTGGCACACCTTATCTGGGCTCCTACTATTCGCTACATCAATTGATAGGGGCGTTGCATGAAACTACAACAAGGTTTTTCGCTGATCGAACTGATGATAGCCGTCGTGATTGTCTCCATCATTACTGCGGTCGCCGTCCCCAGTTACCGAGATTACGTCACCCGCAGCCGCGTACCTGAGGCGACGGCCGGCCTTGGCGACATTCGAGTTCGAATGGAGCAATTCTATCAAGATAATCGAACCTACCCTACCGGAGGCTGCGTAGTCGCGCCGGCCGCACCGTTAGCGACTCAAGTCCAGGTTCCGCTGGGTCAGAGTTTCGATTTCACCTGCGGTGCGCCAACGGCAACTACCTATACCGTGCAAGCCGACGGAAAAGGCTCTATGGCGGGATTTAGATACAGCGTTGACCAGTTTAACGGTAGGGCCTCGAATTTCACTGGCGCCGCCGCTGCCAACGGATGGACGGCTCATGCCCCAAACAACTGCTGGGTAAACAAAAAGGGAGGGAGTTGCTAATGAGTCGTCACGCGCAGCGAGGGATTTCCTTAGTTGAGATCATGATTGCTCTCGCAATATTGGGAATTAGTATGGCCTGGGCGATGCCGAGCTACAGCGTCTGGATGCGGAACACCCAAATTCGAAACATGGCCGAATCGATTGTTCAGGGCTTGCAGCAAGCGCGTTCGGAAGCGATCAAGCGCAATGCTTATGTTGAATTCGTATTGACTAACCAAGACCCTACAGTCGCCAATGAAGATATGCCGGCGCTGGGCACAATCGGCGGAAACAATTGGGTCTCACGCGCGATTGTGAACAATCTCATCGATCCGACAGATTACGCTTTCGTGACCGGCAGCCCAAGCGCGGCCGGCTCTTCAAATGCAACGGTCCAGGCGCGTGATAGTGCCTTAGCCGTTGACCTGACGACGATCACATTCAGCGGCCTCGGCCGAGTTGCAGGCTCCCCGCCATTTTCCGCCGGCAACGATGATGGCACGGCGTTTATAAACAAAATTTGCGTACGCTCCTCGACTCTCACAGTCGCTGACGGCGCACGCATCTTGGAAATCGACATCGCTGGCGCGGGCCAGATTAGGATGTGTGATCCAACCGTGGTTGACGCCACCGACACCCGCCGCTGTATAGCGGCCGCCCCGCGTTGCAGCTAGAGAGTATTGAACATGAAAACAAAGTCAAAAAGTTTAACTTCGATAAAA
>JANNFT010000164.1:0-4508 GCA_031380185.1 Pseudomonadota bacterium | reverse complement strand
AGCGGCCAGACCATCATCATGTCGCAAGACGCGATTTGGATGCAGGAAAACGTCGATGGCTACCCCGCCGGCTTGAACTACAGCGTGTTGGACTACACCAAGTCCCTCAATCGTCTGAAGTTCATGCGCGACCTGGAAGGCGCGTCGCTGTTCTATGCGCACGACCAAGACCAGTTCGCCAAGATGGGCAACAAGTGGTATAAATAAGTCGTAAAACAAGCTGTGCGAGAAAGGCTCCCCTAACCGGGAGCCTTTTTTCATATTACAATAAATATAGCAGTAGGTCCCATGTCAGCCGCGATTTCGCTCGAAGCAGTTTCTAAGCAGTACGGTCCGAAAACCATCGTCCACGATTTAACCTTCAGCGTAGAGAAGGGGGAGATTGTCGGATTTTTGGGCCCAAATGGCGCCGGAAAAACCACCACCATGCGCATGATAGCGGGCGTGAGCACCGCTACGTCGGGACGCGTAAGCGTTGCCGGGCACGACATGGCTACGCAAAATGAACTCGCCGCGCAAAAAATTGGCTACTTGCCGGAACATCCGCCCCTATACGACACGCTCGAAATCGGCCAATACCTGCGTTTTATCGCCAAGGTAAAAGGCGTTGCGCGCGCGGAAATTAATAGCGAAATTGAACGTGTCAGTGTCGCCTGCCGGCTCGAGGACGTGCGCCGACGCGAAATCTATAAACTGTCGAAAGGTTATCGACAGCGCGTTGGCCTGGCTCAAGCTTTGCTTGGCAAGCCGGATGTATTGCTGTTAGACGAACCGACCGCCGGTCTCGACCCCGGCCAAATTCAAGAAACCCGCGAAGTTATCCGCAACTTTGGGGTGGAACACGCGGTGCTGCTGAGCACCCATATTCTTCCCGAAGTCACGATGATTTGTCAGCGTGTCGCGATTATCAATCACGGCCGCTTGCTCGCCATTGATTCTCCGGCCAATTTGCAACGGGCCGCGGAACAATCCAATCAAGTCGCCTTGACCGTGCGCGGCCCGGCCGCTGAATTGGAGAAAGAACTTCGTTCGGTCGACGGCGTGACCGGCATAATCATTCACCCCCACCCTAGCGCTGTCGGCGTTGCAACTGTCAATTGCCAAGTGGAACAACGCGACGGCATTGAAGCGGCGATTGCGCGCGCGGTCGCGAATCGTTGGGATCTGTATCGCCTCGAACGCCAACAGCCGACCCTGGAGAATATTTTCTTGCGCTACGTGCAATCGCCGGCGCAGAAAGCGAGTGTATAAATGAGAGGCTTGCTTGCTGTTTTCCAGAAAGAATTACTGATCTATTTTCGTTCGCCGATCGCCTACTTCGTCGTCGCGGTATTCCTGCTCGGAACCGGTTACTTTTTTCTCTACGATGTTTTTTCCACCGGCAGCGCGATCATGAACGAAACCTTCCGAAATATGGGAATTCTGTTGATTACGCTGATTCCGCTGGTGTCGATGCGGCTGTTTTCCAGCGAATACTCGGGCCGCACCATGGAGTTGCTGACTACCCTGCCGCTCAAGCCTTGGCAAGTGGTGCTGGGCAAATATGTCGGCGCGGTCGCGATTCTATTGCTCATGACCGCCGGCACCGCGATTAATCTAGTGCCGATGTACCTTTACGGAAACCCCGAAACCAGCACCATTTTTTCCGGCTATCTTGGATTTATATTGCTTGGCATGGCGTGTTTAGCGATCGGTCAATTTTTCTCGGCGCTGACGCAAAACCAAATCATTGCGGCGCTGGTCACTGTTTCGGTGTTGCTGGCATTTTGGTTCGTAGGCCATCTCAAGGAATTCCAAAGTTCCGATACGTTGCGCGATTTATTTGGATATCTGTCGTTCGCCAATCATTTCGGTGATTTTATTCGCGGGTTAATTCGTAGCGAAGGCGTGCTTTACTACTTGATCGTAAGCGCCATTGCGTTGACGCTCAACGCCAGTTTTCTGCAGTGGCGGCGCTAAGATGAAATCTTCCTTCCACTCAGCGCTGCTGCTCCTCGCCGGCATTGCCTTGCTGGCAATCGCCGCCACGGTGCACTCCATCGTTCTGCAGAATCGCTCGTTGACCACGATTCTGGCGCTGGCCGGCGCGGCGCTAACCCTTTGGGGGCTGTTTGCATTGCGCGGCGAACTCGGATCGATGTTCAAAGCGCGTAAGGGCGAAATCGCGCTATTCACCATCGGCATGGTCGCCGTCTTTGCGGCAATCGGTTATCTGTCGACGCGTTTTCCGATGCGCTTCGACTTGAGTGAACAAAAAGAACACTCGCTTTCGAAGCAAACCGTCAATATGCTGCAGCATTTGGACAAGCCGGTGCACGTCGCGTTCTTCCACGATCCGGCGATGCGTGAAACCGTTGAGTTGTACGAGTTGATGCAAAAAGTTACGCCAAAGCTCACGGTGGAATTCCACGACCCAATGTTGAATCCGGCGCAGGCACGGCTCATGGGCGTACAGTTCGCCGGCACTGCGCTGATGCAAAGCGAAGGCCGCAAGCTGACCATCAATGGACCGACCGAAGTTGATATCGCTAACGGCATTATGCGGATTTCTCAGGGCGTAACGCAGCGTCTGTGCTTCCTTGACGGTCATAGCGAGGCAGACCCCTACAGTATCGAATCCCATGATCATATGGAAGGCGGCGGCGGTCATTCCCATGGTATTGGCGATAAAGCCATCATCCATGAGCAACACGGCATGGCGAAGGCGCGCGCTGCACTGGAAGCGCTGAATTACACGGTGGAAAAAATATCGCTGCTAAAGGGTGGCGCGTCCTTGAAAGACTGCGCACTCCTCGTGGTCGCTGGCCCGAAAAGCGCCGTCCTGCCGCGGGAAACGGAGGCAATCAGCAAATATCTTGACGACGGTCACAACGCCATTGTCATGGTCGATCCATTCGTCGAAACCGGATTGGCGCCAGTACTGGAAAAATTTGGCGTCGTTATAGGCAAGAATATCATCATCGATCCGACGAGCCACTTCTGGGCCGACCCTTCCTCCCCCGCGGTGACCGACTATAACCGCCATCAAATCACCGACCAATTGCCGCTCACATTTTTCCCCGGCGCCACCGCGTTAGGGCCGACGCCCCGACAACCACCCGGCGTGTCGGCGCAGCCGTTGATTAATGCATCGAAGTCAAGCTATGGTGAAACCACCGTTAATCGCGCCGAGTTCAACGAGGGGCAAGACGTTTCCGGCCCGGCGACAATAATGGCCATGGTGACTCGGCGTCCGGAAACGGCGCGTACCGCTGCTGCAATCATGGCGGAGCTGCGCGGTGAGAAAACCCCGGAAGATATTGCCGCGGCTCCGGCGGTGACGTTTAAACGCTCAAGAATAGCTGTGTTCGGAGATTCCGACTTCGCCACAAACTCCTTCTTTCATATCATGGGTAACGGTAAGTTATTCTTGAACACAGTTAACTTTTTAGCGTCCAAGGAGAACCTGATCGGTGTCGAGCCGCGCACATTCGATCGCCCGCGGGTGAACCTGACCAATCGTCAGATGAAGGGCACGTTTTTCCTTTCGGTTATTCTGATTCCGCTACTGCTCGCGGTAATCGGGACGGCGGTGTGGTGGCGACAACGATGAGTGCCGCCAACCGCGTGCGCCCACGCGTGATTGTTGTTTGGATACTGCTCGTTGCATTGGCCGCTACGATAGTTTTCGTGCAATACAAAGAACGATCTTTTGCACGCACTGCGCCGCCGGAAGTTAACGCGCGCATGCTGCTGCCGATGTCGATCAGCGAATTGGGCGCCCTCGAAATATTTTACGCCGGCACGCTGCATCGCTTTGAGCGCGACACGACAAGCGCTTGGTTCTATCACGCCCATGGCGCAACGAAGCCGAATGACGCGAGCCACGCTCATCAAACTAATTCCGAGCAAGCGGAAACGATCACGCTGGCATTGCGCGGTTTGAGTCGAACCCATATGGAGCGTGAGTTTCCGCGCGGCAATGCAGCAGCATACGGCCTCAATGCGCCGGAAATGTTCGTGTTGATTTACGCAAAAGACACCGCGCAATTGCTCGACAAATTTACCGTCGGCACGCTCGCGCCGGACGGCGTGAGCCGCTATGTAGCGTCAAACAATTATCCAAAAATTGTCACGATCGCCAATTATCAGATCGAAAACCTAATGAATCTCCTCAAGGCTGTGGGCGCGACGCCCAACGCGCTTAAATAGTTCTTGTGCTCGTCCAAAAGATCGACTGATCACGCCCCAAACCCATCGTTCTGGTGAGCCTATTCGCAGCAACTTTGTTATTCTTGGTTAAACCTAGAAACGGCAGTTGGACGGGGTGGAGTGTGCGGTTATGGGGGTGTAGGGCAAGGCGCGGCGAGGCGGAATGGTCATTCCACTCCAACGAGTTGCAACGACACCCTGCGCCGCCAGAACCGCGCAATCCGCCCCGTAGCGGATTCTCACCAAATGGGTGAGCACACAAGTTATGAATAATTTTATTGGAACCATGATGTTGAATAACCGAAGCAGCGGTCAAC
>JANNFT010000161.1:0-16718 GCA_031380185.1 Pseudomonadota bacterium | reverse complement strand
CGCTCGGGGTGAGCGCGTGGCGCAACTGATGGGCCATGGGCTCCTGGGACGCGTGCAGTGCTATATGGGAGACATCCTGGAAGGTCGGCGCAACATTGAGCAATCCCTGGCACTTGCCGATCCGGAACAGGACCGTGATCTGGCGTTGAGATACGGCCAAGATCCGGTCGTGGCCGGGCTTGCCGGACTGAGCTGGTGCCTTTGGCTGTTGGGCCATCCTGGCGCGGGCAGGCAAGCGCGGGATCAAGCAATTGAGCGCGCCGAACTCATCAAGCATCCTCAAACGCTAGCGTATTCGCTCGCCGTGGGTCTGTGGATTGGGATGCTCGAGCGCGATGCAAGGAGCCTCGAAGTACAGGCGTGCCGATTAGACACACTGATCGACGAGCAGGGCTTCAAGCACTGGTATGGCTTCGCAACGATCGCTCGGTCGATCCTTATTTCTGAGCGAGGCGACAAAAGGGGAGCGATCGAAGCCGCCCGCGAAGCACGCGCCGCGCTGGCGGCATCGAGCTGCATGATTTTCGCGCCCCTCATTGCATCGTTTCAGGGGCGAATGCTTCTTGAAGATGGGGCGACCGCGGAAGCCCTTCATGAGGTGGAAGCGGGGCTAGCGATCTCCCGGAGAACCGCGGAATCATTTGCCGATGCCGAGCTTCAGCGGTTGCATGGCGAGATATCCCTGGCGCGGGGTGATAGATATGAAGCAATCCAATGTTTCGAGGCCTCACTCGCCACCGCGCGTGCCCAAGGCGCCCGTATGTTGGAGTTGCGCACTGCGACCTACTACGCGCGACTCCTTGTCAATCAGCAACGCGAGGAACAAGCGCTGCAATTGCTGGAGCCAATCTTCGCTTCGTTTTCGGGAGAATTGGAGACGCCGGACATTGCCCAAGCGAAATCGCTCATGCAGGAGCTCAGCTAGCCTGCAGTCGACGGTTACTTTGGGGGAGTTCGATCCAGTCCCTTCGACGAACCCCGACTCACCCCCTAACGCCCAATGACCATACTAAAGGGCACCCACTGCTTGCCGTCGAATCGGGCGAGTCGCGCGGATTCGATCAGGAAATAGTCGTCGGGTGCGGTGTTCCAGCGAATGCCGGGCAGCATCATCGGCAACTGTAGATCGCGGATCGAGATCATCTGGCGCATCACATTTTCCCGAGTCAAGTCGTCTCCGCATTGACGCAGTACGTGGACCAGTCCCTGTGCCATGAGGTACCCCCACACATTGAAGCCGTCCTTGGGATCGCCCGCGGGGTAGTACGTCTTGAGCCAACGCAGATACTCCGACATTCCCGGATCGTCCTTCCACTGCGGATCGCTGGGGTCCTTCACGTAGAACGTAGTGACCAAGCCAACCGCTTTCTCCAACCCCGCGGGTGTGAGAACCGATCCCACCGAGCTACCGATACTGTTCATGATGTGCAAGGGCGTCCAGCCAATCTCGTAGGCTTTGCGAATCGCCTGCGCGGCGAACTTCGAAGCGGACACATCGAAGAACACATCCGCGCCCGATCCCTTCAGACTGACGATTTGGGAGTGCACCGTGGGATCGGTTGTCTCATAGCTTTGCTCCGCCACGATCATCTGGCTCGCGCGGTTGCCCAAACCATCCTTCAAACCCCGGACGTAGTCCTTGCCGTAGTCATCGTTCTGATAAAGGATTCCGATCCGAGCGTTGGGTTTGTTCTCGAGAATGTAGCGAGCGTAGATGCGTGCCTCGGTCTGATAGCTCATAAGAAATCCCATGGTCCAGGGGTAATGCTTTGGGTCGGCCCATTTGGTGGCCCCGGTTGAGACAAAGACATGAGGCACACCCTTGGCGTTCACGTACTTGTGTATGGCCGAATTAGCCGCGGTGCTGACCTGGGCGAACATGAGGAGCACTTCCTCGTGCTCGACCAGCCGGCGTGTGTGCTCCACTGTTTTCGCTGGATTGTAAGCATCGTCCAGACTGATGAACTCAATGCGGCGGCCATTGACCCCACCTTGCTCATTGATCATGCGAAAGTAGGCAGCCTCCGCGCGGCCCAGCGTGCCGTAGACGGATTGCGGACCGCTATAGGGGCCTGTATTGCCGATCTTGATGACGGTATCGGACACGCCCGGGCCATAGGACTTGCCTGCCCATGCGGCGGGTAACGCTAGCAGAATCGCGAGTCCCAATAGAAGAAGCGCAGTGCGTGGCAACAATTTCATATCGAAACCTCCGTGAGGTGGGATCGGAGAAAGCCATGCTCCGACGAAGATGGCTTGAGATTACCAATGGCGAAGTTCGATGCTACTTCCGCAGTCGCTGGGTCAGCAACTCACAGGCTTCTTGCCAAGCGGTCAAGCCGCCTTTAGTGCGAACATGGGTCAGGCCAAAGAGCGTAAACGAGCCTTCGTTGGCAATCTCCGCCGCGATTGCCAGCGCGGACCGATCTCGCTTACTGCGCGCGACACGCGCCGCGCCCTCGGCCATGCCATAAACCAAAGCACGCGCTTGCTGCTCACCCATTCCGGCTTTTTCGCAGGTCTCCGCAAGACTGCCGTATAGTTCTAGGAACCAGGTATAGGCGCAACCTATGGGTGTACCAATCTCGAACTCGCTTTCGTGCGCGAGCACGATGCTTTGGCCGGTGTGCTCAAACAGAGATTCGACCGTGGCATCCGCCGGGTACATCATGGTCGGACTCGCGCCAATCTCGGCGCTGCTGACCGGTATCGCACGAACAATGCGCTGTCCCGTAGGCAACCACGTCCGCAGCTTAGCGATGGGTAGTCCAACTGCAACGGACAGCACAGTTTGTCCGGGGCGCGGTTTGATTTCGGCCAGCACGCCCTCTACCTGGGAAGGGCGCACCGCAAGCATGAGAATATCGGCTTTATCCACCACCGCCTGATTGCTGGGCGCCACGCTGCAAAGCGCCTCACGCGCCAGCGCTGATGCAATTCCTGCATTACGGGGAGAGACCACGATATCTCCCGCCCAATTGCCATGCCGCAGGCCGCGCACCATGAATTCGCCCAATTGGCCAACCCCGATGATGCCAACAACGGGAGTCTCTCGGTTGCTATTCATATCTGGTACTCACAATGAGGTTTGCTGCCTTGGTTATGATTTGATCGGATCAGCGATAGTTTGATCGTCGGCGAGAAAGGGCGTATAAAATCCTTATTCACCCACGCCGACGATGACGGCGAGTTTTCCTTCAATAGTTTGTGCGTCCGAAGCCTGATGGCGGTTAATTCAAAGTACTGATGTCCGCCTCAAGGCCGATAATTCAATGGGCGATGTTCGATTCTATTTTAAGCACCTGCCTGGAGTCAATGCGTGGGCGGTATTCCCGTGAAGCAATGCCACGAGCCAATATCCATGCGGTCGTTGGCTTTATCATTCAAATCCAACGCGACGGCGACCCTCCAACGCTTTCTTTGACGATTCAATTGTGAACCGACTGCTGCGCCGAAGCAAATTCTTGCAATGCGACCTGCTTCCCAAGCGAGCGCTGCTCAGCTAGTATGTTCAGTTGATCGTAAAACCAATCTGCCTGGGGAATTGCCACGCGCCGTAGTTTTAATCGCTGCCTTCCTCTTCGTGAGCAAATTAAAATGGCTGTCAAAAGTTTTTTTGCGTGCTTAACCAGCGCCGCAATTTTGTTGGCGCCGGACTTTTCGACTGGTGTTGAATTGTCGCTGGCGTCGCAAATTGTCGACAGCTACGCGACCAATTCGACTATTCCGGCGCTACCTGTAGTTGTGGCCGCGCAACCCGTTACGGAAAACGACAAGACACCGACGAAGGAACCAGCCGTTGCGCCGCCGATGGCGCCGGTCGAAAGCGCTGTGGCGAATGAGCACGACACACAAAAACCCTGGGAGCGTTGGGGATTCAGCGGCTCGGCGCGGGCGGCGTATTGGAGCTCATCGAATTTGTTGGACAATCAGAAAAATCTCGGTGTCGGCGCGCTGTGGTTGAAATGGGCGCACAAAATGCCGCAAGGCATTGGCCTATACGCTGCCGGTTGGGCGCGCAGCGATAATGTCTTCAAAGGGACCGACAAAAAATACTTGCTGCGCGAAGGCTACGTCGACTACGCGCGGGAGTCGTGGGATTTTCGGGTCGGTCGCCAGATCATCGCCTGGGGCCGCGCCGATCGCATCAATCCGACCGATAATCTGACGCCGCGCAATTTTAAAATTCTCGTGCCGGAAGACGACGACAATCGCTTCGGCGCGCTCGCCGCGAAAGCGCGCTACAGCTTCGGCGGCTATTCCGTCAGCGGCATCTGGCTGCCGGATTTTCGCCCGAATGTGTTGCCTTTTCCGAAACTAACCGGCGTAAGCTACACCGAAGAAATCCCGGATAGCCACCGTACCTGGGCGACGAAATTCGAGCGCAGCGGAAAAAATCTCGATTGGTCGGTTTCCTACTACGACGGTTTCGATCTGAATCCCGATATCAGCGTTAAGAGCGCCGCACCGACGGGTGTAAACGTATTGCTGTCGCATCATCGCTATCGCGTATTCGGTGGCGACGCCGCCACGGCCATCGGCCGCTACGGATTGCGCGGCGAGCTTGCCTACGCGCGAACCGCCGATCGGGGCGGCAGCGACCCATTCATCAAGAATCCGTTCGTCTGGGGCGTGGTCGGCGTCGAGCGCACGTTTTTGTCCTACCTCAACGTCAATTTGCAATATTATCTGCGGCACGTGACGAAATTCGAAGATCCTTCGAACGTCACCGATCCGGCGCTGAAAGACATCGCGCTGATTCAAGCGGTCGTTTCGAATCAGCGTGACCAGACGCAGCACGGCGTCACGTTCCGGGTCAGCAATAAATGGATGAACGAGACGCTGGAAGGCGAAATACTCGGTATTTGGGATGTCACGCGTAAAGGTTATTTCCTGCGACCGAAAGTGATTTACGCGATCAACGACAAATGGAAAGGCGTTGCCGGTATCGATTATTATGGCGGGCCGGATGATTCGTTTTATGGCCGATTGGAAGAAAATCGTGCGCTATTCGCGGAGTTGATTTACGGTTTTTAATTGTCGATCCCGCGAAGGCGGCAATCCATTGTCGTTTGGCAAAGTGATTCGACCAGCGAAATAAAATAAAAAAAATGATGTGCCAAACCACTGAAATCTTATCTAAGCCTCCATTGCAATCATGGCCTCACGCCGTCTAATTCATTTGATTGGCGTCCTGCTCGCCGTCATCGTTGCATTGGCAGGGGCGCTGGTGTACTTCGCGCGCGACGAAATCGCGGCAGCAAACGCGGATGAGCAGAAAGCGAAAACAAGCCCGCATCCGCAAACCCACGCGGAAGACGGCGCGACGCTGGTTCGCGTTTCCAAAAAGACGCAAAAAGGCAGCGCCATCGTCGTCCGCCCCTTAGAGGTTCATGCGCTGCAATCCCGCGCCGAAATTTTCGGCAGTGTCGTCACCATTCAGTCGCTGGTCGAGCAACGCGCGCGTTTCGTTGCGGCGAAGAACGAAATTCGCGTCGTGCAAGCTTCGCTGACGCGCAGCGGCGCCGAATATCAGCGCATGCAAACATTATTTCGCGATAAACAAATGGTCAGCCTACGCGCCGTTCAGGCCGCCGAATCCGATTGGAAATCCGATCAAGCCAAACGCGCGTCGAGCGAAAGCGAAGTCACGAATATTCGTGCCGCCGCACGCCAGCAATGGGGCGAGGCGCTTAGCCGCATGGCGTTGGAGTCGGGCCGGGAATTCGACGGCCTGTTGAGCGGCCGGCAGGTGTTGGTGCAATTGTCGTGGGGTACAGAGCAGGGTGAGCCGCCCGCGAAGATAAGTGTTTCCCCGGTGGGAAGCGGTGATGCTGCGGTCGCCGCACAGTTCGTTGCACCGGCGCTGCAAGCCGACGCCGAAGTGGCGGGACGAACATTTTGGTATCGCGCACCCGGCGCCGGTTTACGCGTCGGCATGCGCGTGGTCGCAACGCTGGAAGACGCGCGTGGTGCGCGCAACGGCGTTTCGGTGCCATTCTCTGCGCCGGTCTGGCATGGTGGCAAAGCCTGGATTTATATCAAGCGCGAAAACGACACGTTTGAACGTCGCGAAGTAGCCACCGGCGAATCGACCGGCGATGGTTGGTTTAACGGCGCGCCGTTCAAGGCGGGCGATAGCGTGGTCGTCAGCGGCGCGCAATTGTTGCTGTCGGAAGAATTCCGTTACCAAATAAAAGATGAAAACGACGATTAAGCGATGCTACGCAATCAAATAATTTCCACGCAAAGCCTTCCTTGATCGCCGCCATCGTTCGCTTTTCCATTCGCCACGCCGGCGTGGTTGTCGCGTTGGCGATCGCCGTGATCGTGTACGGGCTGTATCGGGTCAATAACGCCAGCTTGGATGTGTTCCCGGAGTTTTCACCGACGCAAGTGGTGATTCAGACCGAGGCGCCGGGCCTGTCCGCCGAGCTGGTCGAGACGCTGGTATCGCAGCCGATCGAAAGGGGCATTTCCGGCGTACCGGGTATTGAATCGCTACGCTCGCAATCGATACCTGGCCTTTCGGTAGTCACGGTGATTTTTTCCGATCGCTCGGATATTTACCGCAATCGTCAACTCGTCGCCGAACGACTCACCACAACACAAGTGGGCTTGCCGCAAGGGGTAACGCCGAACATCACGCCGCTGACTTCTTCCGCGAGCACCGTGCTCGGTATCGGTCTGACGTCGGAGAAACGCTCGCTGACGGAATTGCGCACCTTTGTCGATCGCATCGTACGGCCACACCTCCTCGGCGTTGCCGGCGTCGCGGACGTCAACGTGTTCGGTGGCGAACTGAAGCAATGGCAAATTCGCGTGCAGCCGGACAAATTGCTGCGCTATGGATTGACATTGGAACAGGTGAGTGCGGCGGCGCGTAAAGCGAGCGCGGTGCGCGGCGCGGGATTTATCGAGAATGCCAACCAGCGCATTATCGTCACCACGCAAGGGCAGACGTTGACGTTGCGTCAGTTAGCGCAAATCGTCGTGCATGAAACTGAAACGCAATCGATCACCCTCGGCGATGTCGCGAACGTCGAGCAGGGCGCGGCGCCGTCGATCGGCGCCGCGGCGATCGATGGCAAACCCGGTGTATTTTTAGCGGTGCAAGGCCAGCTTGGCGCCAATACTCTGGCGGTAACGAAGGCGCTGGAATACGCGATCGCCGATCTCGAGCCATTGGTCGCCCGTGAGCAAGTGACAATGAACGCGCGAATGTTTCGCCCGGCAAACTTTATCGAGACCGCAATCCTAAATCTGCAACGCGACTTGATCATCGGCCTCACGCTCGTGATCATCGTGCTGTTTTTTTTCTTGTTCAATTGGCGCACGGCGTTTATTTCCAGCACGGCGATTCCACTTTCGCTTCTCACCGCCATTATCGTGCTGGACTATTTCTCGATCAACCTCAACATCATGGTTCTGGGCGGATTGGCTATCGCGCTTGGCGAAGTAGTCGACGACGCGATTATCGATACCGAAAATATCTTCCGCCGCTTGCGCGAAAATCGTCAGTCGGTCACGCCAAGGGCCGCATGGGACGTGGTGTTCCAGGCATCGATGGAAGTGCGTTCGTCGGTTGTGTACGCGACATTTATTATCGCGCTGGTATTTGTTCCATTGCTGACCTTGGGTGGCGTGGCGGGGAAATTATTTTCGCCGTTGGGGATCGCTTATATCTTGGCGATCATGGCTTCCCTGGTCGCGGCGCTGACGGTAACGCCGGCATTGTCGTATCTAATGTTGTCGAATGCGCCGCTGAAATCCAGCGATCCGCCGCTGATCGCATGGATCAAACCGCGTTACATCCGCGTGCTCGATTGGGTTGAGCATCATCCGCTGTCGACATTTTCCCTTGTTGCGCTGGCGTTGACGATCGGTATCGCGATGTTGCCGTTGTTCCGCAGCGAATTTATTCCGGCGCTGAAAGAAGGCCACTACATCATTCACATGGCGGCGATTCCCGGCACCGCGGAAAAAGAATCGCTGCGACTCGGAGCTATCGTCGCACGCGACATCGGCAAGATTGATGGCGTGGCATCGGTGGCGCAGTGGGTCGGCCGCGCCAGCAATGGCCCCGATACTTTTGGCTCGCACTATAGCGAATTCGAGGTGGAAATCGGCTCACGGCGCGGCGCGGAACAGAAGCGTATTCTCGACGAAATTCGCCGCGTGTTGACGGGCGCGAAACCGCAGCCGGAGCGATTTTTCGATTTCCGCAAGGGCGATGCAAACGCCAATTCAAAAGGCGAAGAACAGATCAATGCCACTGGCTTATCGCACTATTTGGGCGTGAATTTTTCCGTCAACACGTTTTTGACCGAGCGCATCGGCGAAACCGTCGCCGGATACGCCGCGCCGGTTGTGATCAACCTATTCGGTCCGGAACTCGACAATCTTGATCGTGACGCCTACGCCATCGCCGCCGCGCTAAGCGCCGTACGCGGTGCGTCCGATGTGCAAGTACAAGCGCCGCCGGGACTGCCGCAACTGTCGATTCGTCTGCGGCACGACAAACTGCGGCTATGGGGATTGTTACCCGCCGACGTCTTGGAAATTATTCAAACGGTGTACGAAGGTTTGCCGGTAGGCCAGGTTTATCACGGCAACGAGGTCATCGGCATCACGGTAACATTGGCCGACGCGTTCAAGCGCGATCTGAGCCAAGCGGGGCAACTGTCGCTGCGCACGCCGCGTGGAAAATTAATTGCGTTGAAGGATGTCGCGGACATTCAGCAAGTGACCGGGCGCTATAAGATTTTGCATGATCAAGGTAAACGTTTGCAGACCGTGACTTGCAACGTTAACCAGCGCGACATTGAGGATTTCGTCGACGACGCGCGCGTGAAAATCAACAGCCAAGTACGCTTTGCGCCGGGCAATTATTTTTCAGTGAGCGGCGCCGCGGCAGCACAGGCCGCGGCGCGCGAAGAATTGATTCTGCATTCCGCGCTTGCGTGCGTCGGAATTTTCATTTTGTTGTATCTCGCGTTCGGCAGTTTGCGTAACCTCGTCATTACTTTTTTAAATCTACCGTTCGCGTTGTTTGGTGGCGTGTTGGCCGTTATGTTCAGTGGCGGTTGGTTATCGCTCGGTTCGCTAGTTGGATTCGTCACGTTGTTCGGGATCACATTGCGCAATTCGATTATGCTGGTATCGCACTATCAGCACTTGGTGGAAGTCGAGCAGCGGCCGTGGAATCTCGAAACAGCGAAGTTGGGCGCCGCAGAGCGCCTGCCTTCGATTCTGATGACGGCGCTGGTGACGGCGTTGGGCCTGATGCCGCTCGCGCTCGGTAGTGGCGAACCGGGACGCGAGATCGAAGGCCCAATGGCGGCGACTATCGTCGGTGGACTGGTGACGTCCACGCTACTGAACCTGCTGATATTACCGACGGTGTTGCTACATTTCGGTCGCTTCGCGTCGGTTGAGCCCTCACGTATAATTCCCGCCCACCCATGACGAAAGTGTCGCTTCCATGTTGATCAGTCGCAGCGCAATTCTTATCGGCTTGACGTTATTTGCATTGTTGGCGCAAGCGCACAAGCCGAGCGACAGTTACTTGACGATCCACGGCGATCAACCGCAATTGCGTGGGCAATGGGATATTGCGTTGCGCGATTTAGATTACGCGCTCGGTTTGGATGGCAATCTCGACGGCAATGTGGAGTGGGGCGAAGTCAAGGCCAAGCACGCGGAAATCGTTGCGTATGCATTTACCCATTTGAAATTGGCCGCAGACGGCGCACCCTGTCCGACCAAAGATACCGACTACAAAATAGATAACCACAGCGACGGCGCTTACGCGGTGATTTATTTCAGCGCCGATTGTCCGACAGCACCGGCGTTTCTCGAAATCGACTATTCGTTATTTTTTGAACTCGACAAAGAACACAAGGGCTTGCTCAATTTGCAGAGTGATGGAAAAGCGCGTAGTGCGATTTTCAGCGATTCCGATCGCAAGCAAAAATTCCAACTTGCCAAGCCCTCGAAGTGGAAGCAGTTCGTCGATTATTTGATCGAGGGTATATGGCACATTTGGAAAGGATTCGACCACATTCTATTTTTGCTCTCTCTGCTGTTGCCGGCGGTGCTGGTGTGGAGCGCGGACAAATGGAAATCCGCCGCTAGTTTCAATGGCGCACTTATTCAAGTGCTGAAAGTAGTCACTGCGTTTACCGTCGCCCATTCGATTACGCTCAGCCTCGCGGCACTGCAAATTGTCAATATTCCGGTTTGGATCGCGGAATCGGCGATTGCGGCGTCGGTCATTGTCGCGGCATTGAATAATGTATTTCCGATTTTTCATGGGCGGCGCTGGATGGTCGCGTTTGCGTTCGGCTTGATTCACGGCTTCGGTTTCGCTAATGTGCTGACCGAGCTCGGGCTGCCGCAAAGTACGTTGTTGATCGCGCTGGTGGGATTTAACCTAGGCGTCGAGGTCGGGCAGGTGGCGATCGTCGCGGTATTTTTGCCGATTGCATTTTGGTTGCGCGATACATGGGCGTATCGCAAGCTCGTGCTGGTCGCGGGCTCGCTGCTAATTGCGTTGATAGCCGCCGCTTGGATGGTGGAGCGTGTGTTCGGCATGAAGTTTATGCCGTTTTAATTGACGCGCGCTTTACCCCCGCTCGCCCAAACAGCGGCAGCCCGTAGGTTGGGGCGAGGCACGAACCCCAACATTAAACCCGCTCGCCCCAACAGGCGCATCTGTTCCTGGGCCGCCAAAGTTAGCGCCGTGTCATTCCCGCCTCCGACTAAAACTTTTGAGGGCGGGAATGACAAAAGCTGGGGGCGCTTGTTAGGTATTCATCCAACGCCATTCTCCGGGCGCTAATCCATCCAGCGTCCAATCGCCAATTCGATACCGGATCAGACGCAACGTCGGCAAACCAACTTTCGCCGTCATGCGCCGGACCTGGCGATTTTTCCCCTCGGCAATGGTCAACGCCAACCACGAAGTCGGAAGCGCTTGGCGAACGCGGATCGGTGGCTCGCGCCGCCATAGGCTCGGCGGTTCCTGCATGCTGCGCGCGGTTGCGGGCGCCGTGACAAAATCGCCTAAGTCCACGCCGCGTTCCAGCGCAAATAGTGCAGCATCATTCACCACACCCTCAACCTGCACCCAGTAGGTTTTGCGGAACTTATGCTTGGGATCGGTAATCCGATGCTGTAGCGCGCCGTCCGACGTCAACAGCAGCAGTCCCTCGCTGTCCGTGTCGAGTCGCCCGGCAGCGTAAACGTCGTTGACGCAAATGTAATCTTTCAATGTCGGGTGTTTGCCGTCGGCGCTGAACTGGCAGATTACGCCATAGGGCTTGTTGAAGAGGATTATGTCGCTCACGGCGAGGGTGGCCTAGGGTAAGGATGTATACTTAATACTTTCAATAATAACAATCTTCACGCGATGCACGCGTGTGGGCGACAGAGTTTGCGAGGTAAGTTTATGGTCGAGACATCGTTTATTCAGGCTGTGAAATCCCGGCGTGTTTCCTTGATCGCCGGCGCGATCCTGTTAATTCTTATTTTATCTCTCGCAGCCAAGAAATTTTTCGCTGACGATGCCGTGAAACCGCCACTGCATGGCGGCGTTACACAAAAAGATTCCGCCCAGCCGCCAGGGCAGGGCGCGCCAGCAGGCAACGCTGCTGCGGCCCCTGGCGCAGGCAGTGCCGAGAAGAAAGCGGGAGGCGCGCCTGCGGGTGGCAAGTCTGGCGGTCCGCCGGTGAAAGTGGCGGTGGTGCGCGAGAGCGCCGTCAGCGATGATGTCACTGCGGTAGGTACTTTGCTCGCCGAAGAGTCCGTGGTGATTCGACCGGAAATCGCTGGTCGCCTCGTCAAGATTCATTTTAGCGAGGGGCAATCGATCAATGCCGGCGCGCCACTGGTGTCCATGGACACCTCGGATTTGCGCGCGAAACTCGCCGCGAACGACGCCGATGTTACTGTCAATCGCCAGCGCTTTGATCGCGCGAAAGATATGGCAGGGCAAAAATTCATGAGCCAGCAAGCGGTGGAAGAAGCCAGCAGCAACCTTTCACGCGCCATCGCGTTCAAGCAAGAAACCATGGCGCAATTGGCAAAAGCCGAAATCCGCGCGCCGTTCAAAGGCGTGCTCGGTCTGCGTAAGGTGAGTACCGGCGCGTATCTCAAAGCGGGCGAAGATATCGTCAATTTAGACGATATCGGTTCACTCAAACTTGATTTCCGCGTGCCGGAAGCGTTTCTGAGCAAGATCGCGAAAGACCAAGATGTGAACGTTCGCGTCGACGCATTTCCGAAGGAAACCTTCAGCGGCAAGATTTTTGCGATCGAACCGTCAATCGATGCGCAAACGCGTACGATATTGCTACGCGCGCGCGTTCCGAACGCGGAAGGCAAATTGAAACCCGGTTTGTTCGCGCGCGTGAATTTGATTTTAGAACGGCGCGGCGCGGCGTTGGTGGTTCCGGAAGAGGCGATTGTGCCGAAGGGCAACGCATCCTTCGTGGTGAAAGTCGTTGATGGGAAAGCCGAGTTTGTGCCGGTGAAAATCGGCCGGCGGCGTCCCGGTGAGGTGGAAATCATTGACGGTTTGAAGGTGAACGACACAGTCGTCACCGATGGCCAAATCAAACTGCAACCCGGCGCCCCGGTGACAGTGATGGGTGCGCCGCCCGTTGCGGCGAAGAGCTAGAGTCGAGGTAAGCATGGTTCTGTCCGATCTCTCGATTAGGCGTCCCGTCCTCGCGACGGTGATGAGCCTGACGATCATTCTAATCGGCATGATGGCGTACAACCGGCTGACGGTGCGTGAGTATCCCAACATCGACGCGCCGACGGTTTCGGTGCGCACGGTCTATCTCGGTGCGTCGTCGTCGATCATGGAAAGCCAAGTCACGCAGCCATTGGAAGATCAGCTTTCCGGCATCGAGGGCATCAAGGCGATCAAGTCGCAAAGTAAAGATGAGGTGAGCGCGATCACCGTCGAGTTCGTGCGCGAGCGCGATGCCGATTCGGCCGCCAATGACGTGCGCGATCGTGTCGCGCGAGCGCGGGCGCTGATGCCGCCGGGCATCAAAGATCCGGTGGTGGCGAAAATCGAAGCCGATGCGCAGGCCATCATCTGGCTGGCGTTTTCATCGAGCAAGCACGACACGTTGGCAATTACCGATTACGCCGATCGCTACGTGCTCGATCAACTCAAAGTATTGCCTGGGGTGGCGACGGTCATCATCGGCGGCGATCGCCGCTTCGCAATGCGCATTTGGCTGGACCGCGATCGCCTGGCGGCATTCGGTTTGACGCCGCTCGATGTTGAAAGCGCACTGCGCCGGCAAAACATCGAAGTCCCCGGCGGACGCATTGAAAGCACCCAACGCGAGTTCACGGTGACGACGCAGACGGATTTACGCACCGCGGAGGAATTCAATAATTTAATCGTAAACGAAGCGCGGGGATATCCGGTGCGGCTCAAAGATATCGGCCGCGCCGAACTGTCCGCCGAAGATTGGCGCAAGATCGTTCGCGTTGGTGGCAACGAAGCCGTCGGCCTGGGCGTCGTGAAGCAATCGACTGCAAACACGCTCGACGTGGCGCACGCCGTGCGCGGGTTGCAACCGCTAATACAAGCCGGTTTGCCGGACGGCATGCAGGTGAAAGTGGCGTTTGATTCGGCAATCTTCATCGACGAAGCGATCAAGGCGGTGAAGAGCACCATCTTCGAAGCGCTGGCCTTGGTCGTACTGGTGATTTTTCTGTTCTTGCGCTCGCTTCGATCGACGTTGATTCCCTTCGTGACGATTCCGGTATCATTGGTCGGCGCGTTTATTTTCCTTTACGCGCTCGGCTTTACCATCAACATTTTGACGCTGCTCGGCATCGTGCTCGCGATCGGTTTGGTAGTGGACGATGCCATCGTTGTACTGGAAAATATTTACCGTCACATCGAAGACGGTATGTCGCCGCGCAAAGCGGCGCTGGTCGGCAGCAAGGAAATTTCCTTTGCCGTAATCGCGATGACCGTCACCTTGGCGGCAGTATTTACGCCGCTGGCTTTCATTCCCGGTAACACCGGAAAATTGTTCAGCGAATTTGCTTTAACCGTTGCCGCCGCCGTGTTGGTGTCCGGTTTTGTCGCGCTGACGCTGACGCCGATGTTGTGCTCGAAGCTACTCAAGCATCACGCCAAACACAGCGCCATCTATAACTTCACCGAGCGATTTTTTGTTGCAATGAATAACGGCTATCGGCGCGTGCTCAGTAAGATCGTGCGCCGCGGCGCCGTTGGACGTTTGATTTTTCTAGCGGTGGTTTTCGGCATCGCCGGCTTTGGGATTTTCACGCTTTTGAATATGCTGAAAAGCGAGCTTTCACCGCAGGAAGACCGCTCTTGGTTCATGACCTATACGCTTGCGCCAGAGGGCTCGACGTTCGCTTACACTAATCAGTATGCATTAGAAATCGAAAAAATTCTCAAGAACGTGCCCGAAATAAATACCAGCTTCGTCGTCGTTGCGCCGGGTCTGGAGAAACCAAATCCGGTGAATATCGCCATGTCGTTCAACATGGTGCAGCCGTGGAGTCAGCGCACGAAAAAGACATCGCAGATTTCCGGCGAACTGTTTCCGAAGTTCATGGCGCTGCCCGGGGTGCTGACTTTTCCCATCAATCCGCCGTCGCTGGGCCAGGGTTTTCGCAACTTGCCGGTGCGCTACGTGATTCAAGCGCCGACCTATGAAAAATTGGCGGAATACAGCGATAAGATGATGGCTAAAGCGCGCGACCCGCAATCGGGACTGATGAACCCCGATTCGGATTTGAAGTTGAATAAACCACAATTAAAGGTCTGGGTCGATCGCGACAAAGCGGCGTCGATGGGTGTGGAAGTGGACGAAATCGGCCGCACGGTGGAAACCATGCTGGGTGGCCGGCAGGTAACGCGCTTTCAGCGCGACGGCAAACAACACGACGTCATCGTCCAACTCGAAGACGCCGAGCGTGCCCAGCCCAACGACTTGACCTCGATTTTCGTGCGCACCAAAGATAAACAATTAGTGCAGTTGTCTAATTTAGTTCGAGTCGATGAAGGCGTCGCGGCCAGTTCGCTGAATCACTACAATCGCCTGCGTTCCGCGACCATCGAGGCGAACCTCGCCCCGGGCGCGACGTTGGGGCAGGGACTAGACTATTTGGACAACGCCGCGACCGAAATCATGGGAGATGCAAAACTGACGGCCTACGACGGTATATCGCGCGAATTTAAGGAGTCGAGCGGTGCCCTGGTGCTAACTTTTGCTTTGGCGTTGGTATTCATTTATTTGGTGCTTGCGGCACAATTCGAAAGTTTCGTATCCCCGTTCATAATCATGCTGACGGTGCCGCTCGCCTTGGCGGGAGCGTTGTTCTTTTTGTTCTGGTCTAATGGCAAAATCCCAGTCACGATCGGATTGATGATGGGTGCGGACATCCCCCCACAAGCTGCCGCCAGCGTGGGAGGCACGCTGAACGTGTATAGCCAAATCGGCCTGGTGATGTTGATCGGCCTCATCACCAAGCACGGTATATTGATCGTCGAATTCGCCAATCAATTGCGGGGAAAAGGTAAGGATAACGCCGACGCGGTGATCGAAGCGGCAACTTTGCGGCTGCGTCCGATTTTGATGACTACCGCGGCGATGGTGCTCGGCGCATTGCCATTGGTGACCGCGACCGGCGCCGGCGCCGAATCGCGCAGCCCGATCGGCGTGGTGATCGTCGGCGGTCTGCTGGTAGGAACTTTGCTGACCTTGTTCGTGATTCCGGTTGCCTATACGTTGCTGACGGGCAAGCTCAAGCGTATCGAAGACGACGAGCCCAGCGCGCACGCCCTGTCGTTGCCGGAGCGCGCGGCGGCGAAGGTGCGCGGCCGTATTGAGCCAAGCTTGGGCGCGCCGGCCGACGGGCATGTCTCCATGCGGCGTGAAGACGTGTAGTTTTCGCGGTTTTTCCGCTCGAAGTGGACGCTGTTGGGTTCCTCGTTCATTTGCATCTCGTTGTGAGTTCGAAGTCTTGGAAAATCGCGATTCGGCCATATCTGTTGAATTCCAATTCAATCGGAATGAAAGGAAATCATGATCACATTAAGACGTTCTGCCGAACGCGGCCACGCCGATCACGGCTGGCTGAATTCCTACCATTCGTTTTCGTTCGCCGATTATCAAGATCCCGATCACATGGGCTTTGGTCCGCTACGCGTAATTAACGAAGACCGCGTCGCGCCCGGCCAAGGTTTCGGCACCCACGGCCATCGTGATATGGAAATCATTAGCTACGTTCTGCACGGCGCCCTGGCGCATAAGGACAGCATGGGCAACGGCTCGGTGCTGCGCCCAGGCTACGTGCAACGCATGAGCGCGGGCAAAGGCGTGATGCACAGCGAGTTCAATCATTCGCCAGATGATTTGGTGCATTTTCTGCAGATTTGGATCGAGCCAAATGTCACCGGCATTCAGCCCGGCTACGAAGAGACAGCCTTTGACGACTCTTCAAAACGTGGCAAGTTACGCATGATCGCTTCTTCCGACGGACGCGATGGATCGGTGAAAATTCACCAGGACGCTTACGTGTATGCGAGTTTGTTGGATGGCGCAGAGAAGGTGTCGCATGTGTTGGCGCAAGGTCGCAAAGCCTACGTACATGTGATTCGTGGTGACATCGCCGTGAATGGCCAAGCGTTGACTACCGGCGACGCG
>JANNFT010000143.1:0-1743 GCA_031380185.1 Pseudomonadota bacterium | reverse complement strand
CTACGCCAGAAATAAGGATGAGAGCGGCTTCTCGCGAAGCTCAGATAAAAATGTGGAAATCGTAGCCCGGGACTCGCGTAGCGATTTCCGGGAAAATGATCCCCGGATTACGCCTGCGGCTAATCCGGGCTACATTTTATCTTCTGTCGGCCTTGCAGCATCAATCTAAACCTAGCGTGTTCTAAATGTGCGAAAGTTATAATGCTCGCTTAACAGGAGGAGAAATGACCACACTCGAAAAACACATCCGCCCACGCCGCAGTTTGTTATTCGTTCCGGCGCTGCGCCCCGATCGTTTCGTTAAAGCGCTGGAATCCGGCGCGGACATCGTTTGCACTGACATGGAAGATGCGACGCCGCGCGATCGCAAGGACGAAGGGCGCGCGATGGCGTTGCCGCTGTTCAAAAACATGACGCATCCGCATATCGAATGGATGGTGCGGATCAACGGCTTGTCGACAGCCGATGGCCTCAAGGATTTGACCGCGATTATCGAGAGCGCTGCGCCGCCGCCGTCGATCATGGTGCCAAAGGTGCGCTCGGCGGAAGAAATCCAGTTACTCGATCAACTCCTGATCGGTCGCGCGAGTGCAATTCGTTACTGCGTCATCATCGAAACCAATCAAGGATTGGAACGAGTGATGGACATCGCGCGCGCGTCGCCGCGTATCGATTCGATGATCATGGGAGGGGTGGATATGTCCGCTGATTTGCGCTGCGCGAAGGAGTGGGAGCCGCTGCTCTACGCGCGCTCGCGCATCGTTCACGCGGCGGCGAGTGCGGGTATCGATCTACTCGATGTGCCGTTTTTGAATCTGGACGATGAAGCGGGTTTGCGCGAGGAAGCGCAGCGCGCTGCCAAGCTCGGCAGCACCGGTAAGGCGGCGATTCATCCGAAACATATTGCGATTATCAACGAGACCTTTTCGCCAAGCGCCGCGGCAATTGAAAAAGCGAGGAAGGTGTGCGCCGCATTTGAGAATGAAAAGTCCGGGCTGGTCGTGATTGACGGCGAATTGATTGAGCTGCCGGTGGTGCGAACTTCTTATCGGATTTTGGCGATTGCGCAACGGTTGGCGAAATGGTGAGCGGTTTGGTGGATCCGCTGCGCTTGATCCACCCTACATCAATTGCATTGCCAGGAACCGCATGGCGCTTGCCGCCTGGCAATGCATGGCTGGAAAGCCGCGCTGGGAATGCCTCACACGGCAGGCAGCGTTAACGCCGAAGCAGCGCTCTTGGACCGTACACAATTAGCGCCGTTAAACTCATTATCAACAACGCTGGGTAGATGAACACCAAATCGATGCGGATGTTGCAGTCGCCGCTGCATAAAATTCGCGCGTACATCATCCATTCGTACATGCCGTAGATCATCCAGAGAATTGCGGTTGCAGTGGCAAAACGCGCCTTGGCCCGGATGCCGATGAAGAAAAACAATGCGATGGGGATAAGCACTAGCCACGGATAACCGGCGAAGATACCCATCCATCTAAAGAGAATCATGTTGCGTTCCTATGTTTGGCCCCTCACCCTAATAATCGAACCAATGGGTCAAGTATATTCCGGCGAAATTGCGATAATAACCGCCACCGGCGGAGCTTGAGACGCGTGAACCGCTACGACCGACGGCGGCGCGCAGTTCGGACTGTGTGGTGAATCGGTAGACATAATTTAATTCCGCAGTCGAAATAAAGCCGTTGCTGGCCCCACCGTCGAACGGCGTTTCGCGAACGCCGCCGA
>JANNFT010000139.1:0-5636 GCA_031380185.1 Pseudomonadota bacterium | reverse complement strand
CATGCCTACCAATATAGCATATTTATAAATGTCAGTAAAATATATTACATGACTACATACTTGCGATCAAAAAAACATTGAACTCGCTTATCTAACACGCCTTTCTGATCAAAAATCTGGGGAAATAGGGAGGAACTTCAGGCTAATCTGATCGGCAAATTTCCGGCATGTCATTAAGCGCGCTAAACTACGTAATACCGGAACATTCGAACATGCTCAATTAGGTCTTTGCGCGAGATGGAATACGATAACATCGTCAAAGCGGCTAGGTTAGTCGGCCTGAACGGCTTTCGGGGACAAATCGCGTAGGAGAAGTACGATGCCAATTCAAGTTATTCCAAGCGCTCAAACTCTCGGCGCCACAGTAGAGGGACTCGATCTCGCCGATTGGTCCGATGCAACGATCGAGACCGTCGTGCAGACCCTCGGCCGCTACGGTGTGATTCGCTTTCCCCGGCAAACCCTGACAGCGCCGGATCTCAAGAGATTCAGCGCATGTTTGGGCGAGTTGGAAATCAACGTGATCGGCGCGTTCCAGGAGCCCGGCCATCCGGAGGTGATGATCCTCTCCAACATCGTCGAAAACGGCCAACCCGTCGGCCTTGGCGATGCAGGCCAGAGTTGGCATTCGGACATGTCCTACAGCACGGTGATCGCGTTTGCCAACGTGTTGTACGCAATCAAGGTGCCCCAACGCGGCGGCAAGCCGCTGGGCGCCACCGAGTTTTGCGACATGTGCGCAGCCTATGACGGTTTATCCGCCGAGCTACAGAATCAATTGGAAGGAAAAACCGCGCTGCACGATTTCAACAAGTTCTGGGAAATGATGCGCCGGCGACCTGGAAACACCCGGCCCGCCCTATCGGACGTTCAGCGCAAGACAAAACCGCCGGTATCGCATCCGCTTGTGCTGAGGCATCCGATCTCGGGCCGCAAGTCACTGTATGCCAATCCGGGCTACGCCATGCGTATCAACGAACTGAACGAAACGGAAAGCGATCAATTGTTGGAATTCTTGTTCGCACACCAGACCCAGGACAAATATCGCTACGTATTCCACTGGCAGACGGGTGACGTGCTGGTTTGGGACAACTTTCGCACTATCCACCAGGCTGTTGCCGACTATGGTCCGAACGAACACCGCCTAATCAAGCGCTGCCAAGTGATGGCGACGCGATTCTCCCCGGCTCCGGCGTAACGATGCGGCTCGTCAGTTTCGTCGATCAGCAAGGTGACATGCGCGCTGGGGCGATTGTAGGTGAGCGTGTGATCGATCTGACGCAGGCGATTGCCGCGTTACCGATGCCGGAGTCTATTGCCGAGCGAAGTCTTGCAGTGCCGACAAGCGCTATGCTGCGCTTGCTCTACGCTGGCGCCGATGGGTTCACTGTTATTCGGTGCAACGTTGACAATGCCATCGCAGCGGGAGCGCTCGATCGTCATCCGCTATGGCGCGAGGTTAAATTAATGGCGCCGATTCCACGGCCCGGGAAGATCGTCGCGATCGGGCGCAACTATGCTAATCACGCGAAGGAAACCGGTGTTCAGCCGTTCGAGCGGCCGCGCATCATAGCCAAGCTCTCATCGAGCGTAGTGGGCCCGGGCGCGGTGGTGCGGCGACCGGCGGCAGTCACTAAATTAGACCTCGAGGCCGAATTGGCCGTGGTGATCGGCGCATTCGGCTCTAATGTGTCGCGCGCAAGCGCGCTGGAGTTTGTCGCCGGCTACACGATTCTGAACGATATCAGTGCGCGTGAGTTTCAATTCGATGTATCGCCGCCGCAAACAACATTTGCAAAAAGCATGGATGGGTTCTGTCCCATGGGGCCATGGCTCGTTACCGCAGATGAAATCCCCGATCCGCAAGCGCTGGAGATCAGCAGTTATCTCAACGATGTGCCGATGCAAACTGGAAGCACCGCCGATATGTTGTTTCCGGTCGATCACCTCATCGAGTACCTGAGCCAATTCATGACACTCGAACCGGGAGATGTGATTGCGACCGGAACCCCGGCAGGTAGTGGCGCATTTCGCGACCCGCCTATTTGGCTTAAACCCGGCGACCGCGTGCGGATGGAGATATCGAAAATCGGGACGCTCCAACACAGCATCGGTTAGGAAAATCATGAATCAATCAAAATGGCTGGGGCTTCGCGCACTATCCCTAACGACGCTGTCAGCATTCGCGCAATCCTATCCCAGCCAGTCCATCAGGATCATCGTCCCATTCGGCCCGGGCAGCGGCAGCGACATCGTTGCGCGTAGACTGGGCAACTTTTTGCAGGAGCGCTGGAAGCAGACCGTCATCATCGACAATCGACCCGGCGCACAGGGAGTGATCGCCACGGAGGCGCTGAAGAATTCCCCGGCCGATGGTTATACCTTAGGGATCAGCACTAATTCGACCCACGCCGCGGCGCAGTACTTAATCAAGAAACTACCCTACGACCCCTTCGACGACTTCGAACACATTGCATTGATCGGAGTCGGTGGATCGGTCTTACTCACGTCGTCGCAAAGTCCCTTCAAGACCATCCCTGAGTTAGCCAACTATGCGCGATCACATCCCGGCAACGTTTTCTTCGGCCACGCCGACACAATATCCCAGATTCCCGGGGAGCTATTGAAATCGACCGGAAAAATTCCCATTGCCGGGGTTGCCTACAAGGCGAGCGGCAACGTCGTCACCGATTTGATCGGCGGCTATATCCAAATCGCTTTCTTTAACTACATGACCGGAGCGGCGCAAGTCGCGAGTGGCCGACTAATGCCGATTGCTATCACGGAGCGGAAACGAAACCCGCACTGGCCGGGCGTACCGACCGTAAGTGAAAGCTATCCCGGCTACGAGGTGAGCTTTTTTCTGGGCATTTCTGCGCCGCGCGGCGTTGCGCCGGATATCGTGATTAAAATCCACGATGCGATTCATGATGCCCAGAATAACGCCAAGATCAAGGAACCGCTTGAGCGCGTCGGGCTTACATTCGTCCGCCAATCAATCGGCGAATATCGCACTTTTATTCTCAAAGAAAGTGAACGCTGGCGTGGACATATCAAGGCGGCTGGAATAGAACCGCAATAGAGGTGAAAACACCTTTTGCGCTTTGAAGCCCGCTAACGGACCGCCGAAAAGACGCCCAGCCGGTTGGGTTGAGGTACGAAACCCAAACATGCAGTGGCAGAAGGTGCTGTTGCGCCTGGGCTACCCTGTATCCATGCGGCTCTTCAGTTAAGCCGTGCCACGAGACAAGCAGGGAGCGGCGCACGGCAGTGCCGTTGGCGAGGTGTAGGTTGGTGGTGCGGCACGAACCCCAACACGATTTCGAGCAACACCAAACCACCGGAAGCATCAATGTCGCGTACTCGTATCGCGTAAAACATCGTCTCTTAATGACACCGATTCTGCGACTTGGCATGCATTTATCAATGTCGATTGTTGTCGTATTGATCGAAGTACAATTGAATCTTAAATTCATGCTGGGGTTCGTTCCTTACCCCGACCTAGCACGCGCTCAACGAGGCTAGGAGAACCTAGAGCCATCTAGATTTCTGGATGGTGATGAGCGAGACGATGTAAAACCATCGCGAGCACGAGACCCAATTGCGATTCCGGTGCGGCCTTTCCCCGGCAAAATCACGTGGCGATCGCCCTGCGAGGAAAACTGGACCGAACGTTGTTGAACAGCACTTCACCAGCGCAGATTAGCGTGCTTAAAATTCCGTCTCGTATCTTCACCGCGACTAAGTGTTGCCGCGCGTTCCCAAGTCCGTTAATTAGCCCGAGATTGCGATGTTAGTTTAGGCCGTTAATAGCGGCGCATAGGCGTCGAGTTTTCGCAGCACGTCATCGCGATTCGCGTCCGGCACTTCGAGTAATACGCGGTCTATGCCGGCCTCGCGATACACGGCTAACGCCGCCGCATCGGCAGGGGCGGCAAAGACGGTGATCGTTAGACTTGCAGGATCCCGTCCAGCGGCTTCGGCGACGCGCCGTAGCCTAGCCACCGCGCCCTTGGGCTCCCAACCGCCGCGTGCCCGCGGGAACCAACCATCGCAAAACGCCACTACGCGCTTAAGCGTATGGTCGGTCTCGCCGCCGAGCAAGATCGGCGGATGCGGCTTTTGCTTAGGCTTGGGGTAAAGCCAAACCGGATCGAAGTTGACGAACTCGCCGTGGAATTGCGCCTCTTCCTCGGTCCATAACGCTTTTATCGCCAGTATGCGTTCGCGCAAGAGCTTGAAGCGAGTATCGTAACGCGCACCGTGGTTTTCCATCTCCTCGACGTTCCAACCGCCCCCTACGGCAAAGATAAATCGCCCATCCGACAAGTGATCAAGGCTTGCCGCGGACTTGGCGGTGATAATGGGATCGCGCTGGGGTAGCAGTGCGACGCCGGTGCCAAGTTTTAGCGTTCGCGTCGCGGCAGCAGCGAACGACAGCGCGACGAAGGGATCGTGGGTGTGGGAATAGCGCTTAGGCAATTCGCCGCCGCTGGGGAACGGCGAACGCCGGCTGGCTGGGATATGGGTGTGCTCGCACACAAACAGCGATTCGAAATTGCGCGCTTCGAGTTCGCGCGCCAACTCACCAATGCCGATGCCGTAGTCGGTGGGAAAGTGAAAAGTGCCAACCTGCATGTTAATTTTTCCTTTGGTTTAACACATGTCGACATGGATGATCGATCGAAGTTAATTAACTTTCGCCAAATCCGCCAGGAAGCGTTTGATTTGATCGGCAACGAACGCGTACTCGGCCGTCTCCTCCGAGCCCGGGCAACACGCAATATGACCGAGGAAGGACGGAATCTCAACGTAGACGCTATTCTTTACGCCGCGGTAGATTTCTCGCGCCATGTAAGAGGGTAGCGTGCGATCGGTCATGCCCGGCATGATCAGTGTTTTGGCTTTAATTTTCCCTAGCGCTTGCATCGTGTTTGCGCCGAAGGGTTGCCCGACGTCGTGGTTGCGCGTCGCTTGGTAGCGGTAGATCAAGCTACGCGCATCCCAGACCTTGGCCCAACCGGAGCCGAACGCGCGCTGGGCGTTCTGGTATGTGGCATCGCCGACCAACGTGTTCAGGTGCTCATCGCTATACAACCATGGAAAGTAAATCATGCCCGCGGTAACGATGCCATCAATCGGGTTCTCAGTATAGTTGCCGCCATTCCACTTTGGATCAAGCTTGATCGTATTGATCACCGCATCGAAGATCGCGTGCACGTGACGATCGCTGCGCGCGCTTGGCACGATCGCTAGCAGCCCCTTGGCAAAGTCCGGGTAATTAATGCCCCATTCCAATGCTTGGAAGGAACCCATGGACGGGCCGCCGACCGCCAGTAAACTTTTCAATCCCAAGCCCTGCGTCAGTAACTCGTGTTGTGCACGCACCATATCGCGGATCGTATACGCCCGAAACGCCGCGCCCAGGCCATCGGCAGGCTTGCTCGATGCGCCGCCGCCGATCGCATCCACCGTGATCACGAAATACCTGTTGGTGTCGAATGCTTTGTTGGGACCGATAAATATTCTGTACCCGTTGCGTCCCTGGCTGGCGCCATGGGTGACTAAAACGACGTTGTCACGAGCGGCGTTCAGTTCGCCGTAGGTGTCATACGCGACGCGCATGTTTTCCAATG
>JANNFT010000114.1:0-2283 GCA_031380185.1 Pseudomonadota bacterium | reverse complement strand
CGCCGATCATTGCCTTGGCTGTACTGCGGGCGCGGGGTCGTCTTGTGGAGGCGCGACGGCTTAAGTCACGATTTAAAAGCTTAAGCACCCCCCATGGCCCTAGGCCAGTGGCTAGCTAGGGATACCGCGTCCCAACCTTCCCTGTCCCCCGGCGGGCGCGAGACAGGGGAAGGCGACCACACGTTACGCCGAAGCAGCAATCTCGAGTTGCCCGCCATGTTGCGCACGTTCGGCTTGAGCCTTCCGAATCATCTCTCGTGCCGCTGCATCGCAGTAGGATACGCGCGTCAAGTCGAGCACTGTATGGGCAGTAGGATCGTTGCGCAGGTGCTTTGCGAGCCGATCGAGCGATGCGTAGAACAGATTGCCGCCGACCACGATGTGTTCTTTGCTGCCCTCGTGCGTGATGACGAATTCCACCTTGGAGACGCTGGCGACGAAGAATGCAATCGACGATGCAACCGCGACAAATATCCCAACTTGCAATCCCAGAAACAATACGCTGAGCAGGGTAGTGAAAAAAACTGCGCCGTCCACCCAATGCGAAAACCGCCGCAGCTCTCCTTGAATCATGCCGATCCCTACGAGCGCCAAAACTCCCGCTATTGCAGGCATCGGCAGTGCCGTTAGAAACGGCCCGAGCGCCGACGCGATGAATACGACAGAGACCGCCGCGATCATGCCGGAGAGCGGCGTGCGTGCGCCCATCTCGACCGCCACACTGGTGCGATTGAAGCTGCCGGAACCCGCGAACGTGGAGAAGAACGGACCTAACAGATTCGAGATCGCTTGAGCGAAGACCTCCTTATGCAAGTCCAGGTCGCGGGCGACGCTAGCCTTCAGATCTCGTGCGATCACCAGGGATTGCGCCAAACCGAGCACGGCTATGGCAATCGCATTCGGAAACGCTTGTTCGATGAAAAGCCAATGTTGCGGCCCCACTTGCGGCACCATAAGGGGTATGGCCTGAAATGTAACATGGCCCAACAGTTCCAGCTGTGAGCTCACCGGGCCCACCACGGCGTAGATCGCCGCCCCCACCAGGCTTCCCGTCAGTGTCGCGGCAATGATGTAAGTGCGCGGCCAGCGTTTCTTCAGGACAAGGCCAGACGCGATTGTGACTGCGCTGATGGCCGCGGCATACGGATTAGCGAGTTCGGCCCACGCCACGATGGCGAGATAAAACTTCTCGTAGAAGAACTGCGTCGAGAGCGGGGAAAGACCGAGCGCTCCCTCCAGCGCGGAAGTGATCAGCAACACGCCGATGCCGGTCTTGATCCCCGCGATGGCCGCGGGACTAAAGTAGCGAAACAGAACCGCGCCGCGCAAAAGCCAGATGACAAGCTGGATCAGCCCCACCAAGAAACTAAGGACAAGAACGAACTCGATGTACAGCGGGCTACCGCTCCCGGCGAACTGGATGGCCGTGAGGCCGAGGAGAATCGAAACGGCGGTATTGGGCCCGCCGACCATCGGCGAATTGCCGAACAGGCTCGACAGGAAACCGACGAACACGGCGCAGTAAAGACCGTACACAGGCGGGACACCCGCGAGGTACGCAAAGGTGATGGCTTGCGGAATGACGAGCAGGGCACCAGTCAGTCCCGCGACGAGTTCCCGGCGCAGGTCGACTGTCTTGTGCCACGAGATATCGGGAAGCGCTTCACGCACTAATGCGATGAAGCGTGCCTTCACTGCGCGCTCTTTTCGCCGATAGTCGAAATGAAGCGGTAAATTTTCTCCGCCAGCTTTTTGAGACCGCCTTCGCGCGGATCGAACGGACGATGCTGAAGTTGAATAAAAGCCGCAACGTCGAGCGCGTCCTGATGCGTCAGGCGGTCGCGGCGTACATCAACTACCTTTCCGAGCGGCATATTGGCCCATATAAAGCCGGCCATCTTTTGAATGTTGTTCAGCCCCGCCCCGGCGTTATAGGAATCCACTCCCCACACCGGTGGCGCCGCAGCCGTGCCATGACCGTCAGCGCCATGGCATGCTGCGCACTCGCGCCGGTACACGGCCTGGCCCCTGGGGGGATTAGGATCCGCGCCGGTTTCCGGTAAAGTCGGCACGCCGAATCCCGCCGGCGGACGCCCGATCACCTCGCCTTCGGAAAGGTAATGAATGTACGCCGCGACCGCTTGGACCTCCGGCGCTTCTTCCGGCGGCATCACCCCGTTGAGGCTGTACATGAAGCAGTCGCGGATGCGCAAGCCGATGCCATTGCGCACGCCATTCTTGGAGCGCCACTTTGGATAAACTCCAGCGACATTAAGCGGAAAA
>JANNFT010000111.1:0-6064 GCA_031380185.1 Pseudomonadota bacterium | reverse complement strand
CTGAATTTGTTGCAAGATTTACAGGACGAATTCGGGATGAGTTATTTATTCATTTCCCACGATCTCGCCGTGGTCAAATACATTTCCGATTTTATCTTGGTGATGCAGGACGGCAACGTAGTGGAGCGCGCCAATTCCGATGAGATTTATCGTCACCCGCAACATCCGTACACGCAACAATTGCTTGCTGCCGTACCGGGTGGTTGGCGCAATGTAACACGACGAAATCGAACTTATTCAGAGCTTCCTTAGCTTTTGAAGTCGGACGGTATGCTAACGCGGGCGCCGGATTGGAGTCCGTGCCGGTCGGAAATGTTGTTCCAACGTTTTAACGCATCCAAATCGACGTCGAAGCGGCGCGCGATACTATGCAGCGTATCGCCGCGGCGCACGCGATAAGTAATGCTGCGTTGCTTGGCAAATTTGGTTGCGCCGATTTTCTGTTTTTTCTGCACGCCATGTGCGACTTGAACGGCAGCGCGCCGCTGGATGCTAAGGCGTTGACCGGCCGCAACGCGGCCGTTACGAAGTCCGTTCCAAGCTTGCAAGTCCTTGGTCGAAACACGGTAGTGGCGGGCGATTTGCGTCAACGACTCACCGCGCTTTACCACGTGCGAAATGTTCGGTGGCGGAACGTAGGGCGAAGCTACTGCCGCTTCCGGTGTGGCGAGGTCATCGATATGCGCGGGCTGTTGCGGTGTCATCGCCATTGGTACGAGGATCATCCCGCCGCCCGCGATTTTCTTGCTGAAAGGAATGCCGTTCACTTCCTTCAGTTCGCTCGAACTGATGCCGAAGCGATCGGCGACTTTCTCCAGCGCTTCGCCGCGCGCTAATTTTTGCGAGCGCCAACTGACTAACGGCTGATCTGGATTCTCCAGTTTCGCCATGAAAATATCAGCGGTTTCGGCCGGTACGAGAATACTGCGGGATTCTTTTGCCGTAATCACCGGTCGGTTAAACGCGGGGTTCAGGGCGAGAAATTCCTCGACCGGAATTTCCGCGAACTCTGCCGCACGCTTCAAATCGATGTGCTTGTCGGTCGAGACGGCAACGAAGTAACGCTTGTCGGGTATGTAGGCCAGGGTCAGTCCGAAGCGCTCCGGTTCACGTACGATGTTGCGCACCGCGACGAGTTTGGGAACATAGTTACGCGTTTCTGTGGGCAGTTGGATGCTGGAGAAATCCGTTGGCAAACCGCGCGCCCGATTGTAGGCGATGGCGCGACCGACGCGACCTTCGCCGGAATTGTAAGACGCCAGCGCCAACTCCCAATTGTTGAAACGACGATAGAGACTTTCCAAATAATCCAACGCGGCAGTGGTCGCGGCATGAACGTCGCGACGTTCGTCGTGCCACCAATTTTGTTGCAGGCCGTAATTTTTTCCCGTGCTGGGCATGAATTGCCAGATGCCCGAGGCGCGAGCGCGTGAATAGGCAGTCGGATTGAACGCGCTCTCGACGATCGGCAGCAACGCGATCTCCATCGGCATGCCGCGCTTCTCGACTTCTTCTACGATATGATGCAGATAACGACGGCTGCGGTCGACGATGCGCGCAAGATATTCGGGTTCCGAGGCGAAGGCCGCTTCATGACTCGCAACTCGCGGATTGCGCAACTCACCGAGTTTCAAACCCTTGCGAATGCGATCCCACAGATTGCCGATTTCAACGGCGATCGTCGCTGGCGCGTCTGCCGTGACGGTGGTGACGGGCTCGACGGGTTCAGTTGGTGCGAACGGTTGCTGGATGACAATATTGCCCGGTTCCGGCTCGAAAATTTCCGCCTGCGGTGTTTGAACTTCGGGCAGCCATTCTTTTTGCGCTTCGATCGGCGTATTTTCGACCGCGCCTTGCGCGGCGCCGATGGGACGGTATTGCCCGTACGCCGGCGAGAACACCACGCATAACAGGCACGTTGCAACGAGCGCGCGCTTAAGCTTGTTCATTATTTCATGCCGCCTGAACCTCAAAAATCATAACGATGGTAAATTAGCGGTGCGCATGGGTCAATCTGAAATTTCCAAGCAACTGAACGAGTTAGAACTAAAAATTATTCTTCCAGTCGCGAATGGTAGCCAGGACCTCGGCCGGCGTCGTATGTGTAGTTCTAGTACGATCATTGGCCGCGCGCAATACCGCAGGAACGTGACTGCGCATGAAGGGGTTGGTGTCGAGCTCCATTGCGACGGTCGACGGCACGGTGGGAATATTGCGGCCGCGTTTTTCGCGCTCGGCGAATTCGCGCTTGATTAGCGCCGCGTTGTCCGGTTCCACGGCGCGGGCAAACGCGATGTTGGCGAGCGTATATTCGTGCGCGCAATAAACTTTAGTGTCACCCGGCAACGCCGCGAGCTTGCTGAGTGATTGATGCATTTGCGCCGGTGTTCCTTCAAACAATCGTCCGCAACCGCAGGCGAATAACGTGTCGCCGCAAAACACCATGCCGTGGCCGACGTAGGCAATGTGCCCGGCCGTGTGGCCCGGGATGTCGAGCACTTTAAATGTCAATCCAAACGCCGGAAGCGTGACTGTGTCGTTTTCTTTCAGACGCGTCGTCAACGTATCGATTGCTTCGCCCGCCGGGCCATACACCGGAACGGGGTAGCGCACCAGCAAATCACGGTTGCCGCCGACGTGATCGTTATGGTGATGGGTGATCAGGATCGTGACCAGTTCGAGTTTTCGTTCGCGCAAAAATTCCAACACCGGCGCCGCATCGCCGGGATCAACGATGACGGCGAACTTATCGTCGTGTATTGCCCAAATGTAGTTGTCGCGAAACGCGCAGATCGGGGTAACTTGTATCATCGTAGCGTGAATTTTACTCTGATGCGGTTTCGAGCGTGAGACAATCCTGCCATGAAATGCGCTATTGATCACCTGGTTATAACCGCGCCGAGCTTGGCTGTTGGCACGAAAATGGTCTACGAGGCGCTTGGAGTATGGCCTCAGCTCGGCGGGGAGCACGCGCGCATGGGCACGCACAATGCGTTATTGCGGCTCGGCGAAAAACTTTATCTTGAAGTGATCGCGATCAATCCCGCCATGTTGAAACCAGATCGTCCGCGCTGGTTTCGCCTCGATGAGTTAAAGATCGAAAGCGTGTCGTGTCTTGCGACATGGGTAACGCGCTGCGATGACATTCACGCGGCCCACACGGCGTGCGCCGGAATCCATGGCGCGGTCGAAACGATGAGCCGGGGCGATTTGAATTGGCTTATCACTATTCCTGGCGATGGTGGAATGCCGCTCGACGGTATTGCGCCAACCTTGATTGAGTGGCAATCGCCAAGTCATCCGGCCAGCCGGTTGGAAGACCGCGGTTGCTCGCTAATCAAATTAGAAGGTTTTCATCCGGACGCAGTGCGGCTCAATGCGATATTGGTTAATCTTGGATTGGATTCGGAAATTATCGTTGCCGAAAATCCAAGACCACAGCTTGTGGCGGAAATTCGCACCGCGCATGGCGTACGCCGCATTGGCGCTTAGTCGTCACATGAGCGCACCCACGGCGAGAAATCCTTGAGCTATCCGACGTGGATCTGGATTCCGATCGTATTCGCGGCAGCCGCGGCGCAAACCGTTCGCAACGCTGCGCAAAAAAATTTGATTCAGAGCGCCGGTACGCTCGCTGCGACCTCGGTGCGTTTTATCTACGGATTGCCGTTCGCGATTGCGGCGTTGATTATTTGCGTGACATTGCCGGGCGCGACGCTGCCGCAACCCAATATAACGTTCATCGCCTGGACATGCCTGGGCGCCGTGTGCCAACTCGCGGCGACCGCGCTGCTATTAGCGGGCATGCAGCAACGCAGCTTCATCGTTGCAGTGGCCTATTCCAAAACGGAAGTGTTGCAGGTCGCGATGTTCTCGGCGCTGTTATTGGGTGAGCATGTCGGCGCCGCGTCGGTTTTGGCAATCGTGATTGCCTCGGGTGGCGTGCTATTGCTGTCCTTCAAGCGCGCAGTCGCGGGCGCAGGCTTTCTGCGTGGCTGGCTGTCGTCATCGGCGTGGTTGGGCGTGGCTTCCGGCGCGGGATTCGCGCTATCCGCCGTTGGCTATCGCGGTGGCGCGCTCGCGCTCGGCGCGATGTCGCCGTGGCTGGCGGGCGCCTATACGTTGGTCTGGGCGCAAGCGATTCAAAGTGTCCTGATCGGTGGCTACCTCGCTTGGCGTCAGCCTGCGGCGCTGCATAAGATTGCCCAGGAATGGCGCATCTCGCTGATGGCGGGCTGCGCCGGCGCGCTCGCATCGTTCGGCTGGTTTACCGCGTTTGCGATGCACAACGCCGCGGATGTGCGTACGCTGGCGTTAGTTGAAGTGCTATATGGCTATCTGGTTTCATGGAAAATTTTTAAAGATAAAATATCGCGTCAAGAAACGACCGGCATTGTTTTGCTCGTGCTTGGAATCATTATCATATCGACGCGACTTTAAGGTGTGATTCGCTTTCGTTGACGCCGCGCGGTAAAATCACGGGTTTTCCGCTAGTCGACCTTTCTCGTAACATGGCATTAATCGTACACAAATATGGCGGTACTTCCGTCGCCAGTCCGGAGCGCATAAAAAACGTCGCGGCCCGCGTCGCTAAATGGCGGCAGGCAGGCTATCAATTGGTCGTGGTGGTATCCGCGATGAGCGGCGAGACCAATCGGCTGATTGGATTGGCCAAGCAAATTCAGGACGACCCCGATCCGCGCGAACTCGACGTCATCGCCGCGACCGGCGAGCAGGTGACCATCGGCTTGCTGACGATGGCGTTGAAAGGGCTCGGCATCAAGGCGAAAAGTTATACTGGCGGCCAAGTGCGCGTGTTGACAGACAGCGCATTTACCAAGGCTCGTATCCTTGAAATTGACGATGTCAAAATTCGCGCGGATTTAGCGGCGGGCACGGTGATCGTCGTCGCCGGATTTCAGGGTGTCGATGGCGATGGAAATTTGACGACGCTGGGGCGTGGTGGTTCCGATACCTCCGCCGTGGCGCTTGCCGCAGCGCTCAAGGCCGACGAATGCTTGATCTACACCGACGTCGATGGCGTGTATACGACCGATCCGCGCATTGTCGAAGATGCGCGTCGCCTCGCGACGGTGACGTTCGAGGAAATGCTCGAGATGGCGTCACTGGGATCGAAAGTGTTGCAAATTCGCGCGGTCGAATTCGCCGGCAAGTACAAAGTGAAACTGCGCGTGCTGTCGAGTTTGACCGATCCCAATATGTCGCTCGCTGAAGAAGCAAATTCCGGCACGCTGATTACATTCGAGGAGGAAGACAATATGGAACAAGCGATTATTTCCGGCATCGCGTTCAATCGCGACGAAGCGAAAATCACCGTGCTCGGCGTACCCGATCGTCCCGGCGTCGCTTACCAAATTCTCGGACCGATCGGTGAGGCGAATATCGAGATCGACATGATCATCCAAAATGCCAGCGTTGAGGGCGCGACGGATTTTTCCTTTACCGTGCATCGCAACGATTATCAAAAGGCGATGGATATTCTGGCGCAGAAGGTCAAAAGCGATCTCAACGCCAGGGACGTAATTGGCGACAACAAAATCGCCAAAGTCTCGGTGGTCGGTATCGGCATGCGCTCGCACTCGGGGCTCGCCAGCCAAATGTTCCGCGCCTTGTCTGAGGAGGGCATCAATCTGCAAATGATTTCCACCAGTGAGATCAAAATATCCGTGGTAATCGACGAAAAATATTTGGAACTGGCCGTGCGCGTATTGCACAAAGCGTTCGAATTGGACCAGCCCAACGCAGCATAAGTTTGATTGAAAAGGCCGAACAGGGTATCCTTGCGGCCTTGGAATTTCGGAGAGATGGCCGAGTGGTCGAAGGCACTCCCCTGCTAAGGGAGCATACGCTCAAAAAGTGTATCGAGGGTTCGAATCCCTCTCTCTCCGCCAAACAAAAATGCTCCCAACGGGAGCGTTTTTTGTTTGGCGAGTGCGAGTGTTGAGAAGCCTCCTTGGGTTCGACTAAGCGAGCACTGCCATCAATTCTTCCGGTTCCGAGGTTTCAGGAACCGACGTGAAGCCACGCAAATCCAAGAACATCG